>NZ_JALUKE010000252.1 GCF_027056685.1 Sulfurimonas sp. | reverse complement strand
GTATAAAAGAAGCAGTTAAGCACGAACCACTCAAAACTTTTGAAGATGCAGACAAACAAGCTCAAGAGTATCAAGAACTAAAAAGCACTACAGGACAAAAAAGAGCTGGAAGACCTATACAAGGAAAATCAAAAGCTACACATAAAATCTATTTTGTAGTTAATGATGAACAGTACAACTATTTAAAAAGTTTAATGGATTATGATAAAAAATTAAACTCTCCTAGTGCTGTAGCAAAAATGCTATTTCTAAAAGATTATGAATTACATAGTAAAGAGTAAGGAAATTTAAAAAAAGGAGGTAAACAGTCGCTCAAGAGAGCTAAACTATTTACGGTTACTAAAAAACTTTGCGAGTCGTTTTAGTTAGCCGTATTATATCCAAAAAGGTAATATTATGGCAAAAGTAATAAAAAAAGCAAATACTCTATTTTCAAGGTTTGAACATAAAATGGAAGTATGGGCTAACAAATTTCTATAATAGTGTAATACTATGTATAGTAATCATAAGAACATAAGAACATAAAAACCTATTACAAGCCTATTTTATGAATTATATTCAATTAATATGTTAATATGTATAATATTATAATAATTATATTATGGTTTAAGATAAAATAGAATATAATTCTGATAGCCAAACGGTTTCAGTATGAACCAATCTAAGCCTCACAAATATTTACTATTTGTGAGGCTTTTTTTTTGCCTACACTCTTACAAAACAATCTTATATTCAATCAACAAACAATAATACTTTATTAAAAGAAATACTTTAAGGAATCTTTTATCTTTATTTTAATACTATGTTACAAATTAAACAAGGCATTAAAGTGACAATAGAGCTAAATGACATTGGTAGTCGTTCAAGTAAGAGAAAAACTACCTTTACAATAGATGATAAATTGTTAATAGATTTTAAAAAAATTGCTAAAGCAAATAGAAAAAAATTATCACCTATAGTTGAAGACTTATTAAGACTATATGTACAACAGGAACAAAGTTTAATAAAATAAAAATAAAATGAAATACTGAAACCGTTTGGCGACATTTTTAGTATTTCTTTTTTTTAAATAAGGAAAAAAAAGAAATGATAGACGAACCTACACTCAAACAAATAAAGCAATCTTTAGACATAGTAACAGTTGCAGAACTCTACGGAGAACTCAAAAAAAACGGTGCTAATCTCTCTTATAAAGAAGATAAATCAATAGTAATTAATCCAGCTAAACAGATTTTTAGCAACTTTAACGGAGATATAACAGGAGGCTCAGTACTAGACCTTGTTATGTATATGGAGAAAATCGACCTAAAAACTGCAATAGCTAAACTAAAAGAGTTAAGTTCACTTGATACTTACAAAGTGGATCCATCGTTACAGGTGCAACGAAAATCAAAAGCTAAGAAAAAAGTTGATTTTAATAAGCTTCAAGAGTGGGGAAATGAAGAGTTAAAACTTGTTGGTGGGCATAGACCTATTGAATATCAAACAAAGCAAGGTAAACTTATTCACTTCATAGTTCCATCAGAGATAGAGAAACTTTTTGAAGCAAAAACACTCCCTGCAGATTATAAACAAAAGCTTGATTATATGTTTACTACTTTAGTTGGATGGAATAAGCACTTTAAATGCTCAAGTATCATCATAAAAGATGATAACGGTCGAATAGTTGATTTAATAGCATACAGACCAAACAAGCCTGACAATTACAACGAGTGGAGCAATCCTAAATATATCTATAAAAA
>NZ_JALUKE010000251.1 GCF_027056685.1 Sulfurimonas sp. | reverse complement strand
TTAGGTAAAATTCAAAAGTTTTTTTTATATTTTATTATTGTTTATGCAATAATAGGATTTATTGTCCTCCCCCTAGTCCTCAAGCCCCAACTTGTTAAAATCTTGCAAGAGCATACAAATACAAAAGTTAGTATAGCAAAAGTATATTTTAATCCATTTGCATTTAACTTAGCTCTTCATAATGTAAAAATAGATGATTTGAATAAAAAAGCAATTTTTTCTTTTGAATCTATGACCTTAAATGTAAATCCCTCTTCTCTCTTTATAGGTGCCGTGCATATTCATCTTTTTGAGATAAAAAATCCTAAAATAAATTTAGTAAGAAATCAAGACAAAACATGGAATGTGCTCAATATTCTCAAAAAAGATAAAAAAGTGGTAGATAAAAAGAGCAGTAGTAGCTCTTTTAAGATGCCAAGAGTGATTATTGACACTATAAGTATCGTAGAGGGTAGAGCTGCGTTTAGTGATTATACCCTTCCTCAAGTATTTAAATTTGGTATGAAAAATATTGGTTTAAAGATTAAAAATATTGATACAGAACAAAATAAAAATCCAAAAGGCACTATTCGTTTTTATGCAACTATGAATGATAATGGTTTTATTGACTTTAAATCTAAAATAGAACATTACAAACCTTTTGCCTCTTCAGGAAGTTTAGATTTTAAAGCAAATAAACTCTATACAGAGTGGAAATATGTAAAAAATATGTTAAATGTTGAAGTTGCAGATGGAAAAATATATTTACATGCACAATATAGTTTTAATAGTAGTGATATAAACGCAACAGAGATTAAAAACGCAAGTATACGCATGAATAATTTGAGAATAAAGCCAAAAAATGCTCCACAAAATATACTTACTCTCAAATCTTTTACTGTTACAGATATAAACGCAGTGCCATTGCAAAATAGGGTAAGCATCGCACAAATTGCACTGAATAAACTCAATGTTGCATTGTCTCGAACTAAAACGAATAAGATTGATTGGATAAATTATTTGAAAGTGACGCTGCCTAAAAGTAAGAAAAAATCTACAACTACGCAAAGGAATAAAAATAGTACCTTAGCATTATTGGTGAAAAAAATCTCACTAAGCTCTTCTAGTGTTACTTTTAGAGATAAAATGCTTGCTAAAACGGCAACAAACACTCTTGATAATATAAATATTAATCTTTATGATTTTAATTCAAAAAAAGGTTCGTGGCTCAAGTATGATACAAGTTTTAAAATAGATAAAAAAGGTTTGGTTAGCACAAAAGGAAAATTGAGAGCTTCTCCTTTAAAGCAGATAGGTAGTTTTGATATTAGGAAAATTTCGCTCAAAGAGTTTACTCCTTATTTGCAAGAGAGTAGTTACTTAAGTATTAAAGATGGATTTTTTTCAGCAAAGGGAACAACAAAATATGAAAAAAGAAGGAATGCTCCAGATTTGGACTTAGTGGGCTCTTTAAAATTGGACTCCATATTTATTAATAATACAAAAACAAATAGTTTACTGTTCTCTTTAAACTCTCTTGGCGTAAAAGAGTATAGTTTAGAACTATTTCCAAATAGATTATATGTAGATGAAATTAATATAAATTCTTTTTATGTGGATGCAGAGATAGATAAAGATAGAGTATTAAATTTTTCAAAGCTGATGAAAAAAGTTGCTAAGAAAAAGAGAAAAGTAATGAAAAAGAGAAAAGGAGCTAAGAGTAATTTTCCTGTTAAAATAGATAAAGTTGCCGTTACTTTAGGAAGTGCAAAGTTTCAAGATTACTCAATAC
>NZ_JALUKE010000250.1 GCF_027056685.1 Sulfurimonas sp. | reverse complement strand
TAGTCGGCAGAGTCAGATGTGTAGAAGAGACGGGCATGTAAAAAAGATATTTTCACAAGAGCTTGACCATATTTACTACAGAGGTCTCACCCCGCTAAACGCAGCGGCAATAGAGACAAAAAATATCTCCGACCATAATCCACTCTATGCACTTTTTGAGCTACAATCTTAAAATGCTATAATTCATTTATGAAACAACTTGCCATCATTGGACCCACCGCATCAGGAAAGAGTGATTTAGCCATTAGTGTTGCACAAAAAACTGATGCCTACATTCTTTCCATAGACTCGCTCAGCATCTACAAAGAGATAGATATCGTTGCCGCAAAACCATCAAAGAGTGAGTTAAACGCAGTAAAACATTTTGGCATTAATGAACTCTACCCTAACGAATACTTTAGTGTTGATATTTTTATAGATTTATACAAAAAGACAGTAGCGGCATGCCAAAAAGATGACAAGAACCTCATCATCGTTGGTGGCACCTCCTTTTACCTTAAATCTCTGCTTGATGGACTCTCGCCACTTCCAAATATCACAAACCAAACGCAGAGAATTGTAGAACAAAAACTTCAAAATTTAGAAGAGTGTTATAAACTTCTCTCTTCACTTGACAGCGCGTATATGCAAAAAATAGCACCTAATGACAGCTACCGCATTGAAAAAGCGCTGCTTATTTATGAAGCTTCCAAGCTCACTCCCTCAAAGTGGTTTCAAGCACATCCACCACAGCCAGTCATAGCAAATCTACCTGTTTTTAACATCGATGTAGAACGTGAAGTGCTGCGACAAAGAATAACACTGCGTACACAAAAGATGTATGAGATGGGGTTAATAGATGAAGTCTGCTACCTTGAACAAAAATACACACGCTCACCCCATCCTATGGGTGCCATTGGCATTGTCGAGGTTTTAGAGTATCTTGATGCAAAAGTTAGCAAAGAGGAGATGCTTCAAAACATTACAACCCATACAGCCCAGCTCGCAAAACGCCAACAGACCTTTAACCGTACACAGTTTGGCGACATCACCTCTGCGAAGCTTGAGGATTTGGAAGCTATTATTTTACAAAATATCTAACAAATATCTTTATACATATCAGGTCGTCTATCTCGCAGTAGTCCCCAGTACTCTCTCTGTTTTGCATTCTCATCCAAGTCAAACGCAGCGTAAAGAATCTCCTCTGAGTTTCGACTCGCTTCAGCCACTTTTGCCCCTGTATAATCAGTAATAAATGAAGAGCCATAAAATGTTAGCTCACAGCTCTCACCAATCTCTTTGCCATAGCGGTTTGCCACGACAACAGGCACTGTATTTGTCGCAGCGTGTCCCATCTGTACACGCTGCCAATGCTCTTTTGAATCAAGCTCAATCTCAGGCTCACTTCCTATGGCAGTCGGATAAAAAATAATCTCAGCACCTTTAAGTGTTAAAGCCCGTGCCGTCTCACAAAACCATTGATCCCAACAGATACCTACGCCAATTTTTCCAAAACTTGTATCATAGACTTGAAAGCCGGTATTTCCTGGTTCAAAGTAAAACTTCTCTTCATACCCCGGACCATCGGGAATATGTGTTTTACGATAATTTTGCAACACATCACCCTTGTCAATCACGACCAAAGAGTTATAATAAGCACTCTCTGCCTTTTCAAAATAAGAGACCAATACAACTATCTCAAGCTTGTGTGAAAGTACTGCAAACTCGGCTATTAGTCTGTTATTTTGAAGTGGCGCAGCCCATGAAAAATACTTCTCATCCATATCTTTGCA
>NZ_JALUKE010000249.1 GCF_027056685.1 Sulfurimonas sp. | reverse complement strand
TCTGTACCAAATGCAACCGAACTTCTTTTTACCCATTTTTGGCTATCTAGCCATTTTAAAACAGGTTTTATCTTTTTCTCTGCACTATCTACGCTCTCATTTGAACTAAACATAATCTGTGCTTTGATGATACCTGTATCCATAGGAGGCATTGCATCTTTACCAATTGTAGGCATGATGTTTTTCAGGCTTAGTACCATAATAGCGATTACACCCATAGTAAGCATCATACGGCGTAAAAACCAAAACTTTCCATTTGAAAACTTAATAATACCAACATAAGGGGATACAAGTCGCCCAATGGTATTTTGATAAAATTTTTCAAAAAGATTTTCTACTTTTGTTTTGCCTGTACCATTTTTATAGAGCCACTTAGAGAGTGACGGAATGAATGTAATAGATAAAAACCATGAAACCAACAGAGCAATAATAAGCGTCTCAATAAGTGGCTTAAAGATTTTTTCTGGAAATCCACCAATAAACATAAGTGGAAATAAAATCGCAATAGTTGCAATAGTTCCAGCAAATACAGGTGAGAGAACCTCTTTTGTACCGTGAGTAATGGCATCTTCAAGCTTCTCATGTCCCTCGTTGAGATGTCTCTCAATATTTTCAAGTACAACAACGGCATCATCGGTAAGCATACCAAGTGCTAAAATGATTGCAGTATAAATTACAATGTTTAACTCTCCACCAGTAAGCCAAATAATAGCCATGGTTGAGAAGAAAACCATAGGAATAGAAAGACCAGCAGCTATAATGGCACGGAAGTTTCCTAAGAAAATCATAATAACTAAAAGTGTGTAGATGACGGCATCACGAAGTGCCTCAAGCATATTACTATTTGCCTGTTCAATCAGATCTCTTTGTGTATCAGAAATTTCAAATTTGATATTTGGATACTCTCTCTCAAGTGTTTTCATCTGTGCGCGTGCTGCTTTACTTACAGCAAGAACGCTTCCACCTGGTGCGCGTTGTACGGCTAGGGCAATGGCATCTTTACCATTTCCTATGTAGCCACTTGTACGCTTTTTATAAGACCATTTTACATCTGCAATGTCGCTGAGTCTTACATTTGGCATAATTTGGAGCTGTTTTAACTTCTCAATGTTGTCTTTTTCACCATAAAAAGTTATGGTATAAAAACTATTGTCACCCTTTACAAAACCTATTGGTATATCACGATTAAGTGTATTAATCGCTTTTGCAATAGTCTCAAAGTTTACATTGTATCGTTTTGCTTTAAAAGGATCAACGGCAATATTTATGGCACTTTGATACCCTCCAAAAACTTCAACATTTCCTATTGTTTTATTACTCAGTAGGGCAGGTTTTATAAATGAGTCTGCTATTTTTCTAATGCCCGCTAAGTCAATATTTTTATTTTTAGGGCTTAGTGATATAACATCAACTGGAAGTGTAAAGTCTCCTGCTGTATATATTGAAGGGTTGGTTCCTTTTGGAAGCTTCGCTTTTACGATGCTTAGCGCATTTGAAACATCAACTGCTGCTGCGTTTAGCCCTTTTTTGTAACCAAAATCCGCTTTTACAATAGAAAAGCCTGCAACATTTACGCTGCTTACATCTGTTACAAGACCAAGGCGAGAAATCTCTTGCTCAATTGGCTTTGATACGGTTGAAGCTGCTACTTGTGCAGTGGCACCTGGGACTTGTGTAATGACAATAACCTCAGGGGGGTTAGAATCAGGAAAGAGATTTTTTGGCAAGGTTACAAGCGCAATAATCCCCATAATAAAAAATGCAGTTATAATGGAATATAGTAAATATGGTCGTTTATAAAAAAAGTCAAACATGCTCTATTCCTTTACTTTTAAAGCGTAACCACTTGTGAGTTTGAGTAAAATATCGGGTTTTGCAACAACAATCTTTTTGCCTTTTAGGTTTTGAGAGATAACTACACCCTGTTGTGCACTTTGAATAATATTTACCTCTTGTGCTTGGGCTTTAGCGCCATCAACAACAAGTACATAACTTTTCCCATTTTTATTTAATAGTGCATCAAATGGAAGGAGTGTTGCTTTTTGATTAAATACGACAACATTAACCTGCACTCTGTCTCCGCTTACAAGATGCGCATTTCCTGTGTAAACCTTATACTCTGCAAGACCATGGTATGTTGTGTTAAGTGGTGTTGCTGCATAAAATTGATTTTCAAATTTCACACCTCGTATTGGGAGGTCAGTAGGCACTCTTACCATAAGGTAAAATCCATTTTTAGAGCTTATTGCAACAAGTGCTTTGCCTGGCGCACTGATGCTCCCTTGGTTTACGAATGTTTTAGAGATTACACCATTAACAGGTGAGACAATTTTTGCATAAGAGAGGTTGTTTTGCAACTCTATCTCTTTTTGTTTGAGTCCATTTAAGCCTGCTTGTGTATTTGCTATCATTGTAGTCTCTTTTTGAGACTCTTCAATGGAAGCACCTTGCACTTTGAGTAGGTCAAGGGTTCTTTTATGTGTTGCTTCAAGGTTAGCAAGTGCTACTTTTGTTGCTTGCATTTGATCTTGTACACTTCTAAGAGAACTTCTAATAGTAGTTGTGTCAAGTCTTACAATGACATCACCCTTTTTCACTCGCGTGCCACTTGGTTTTATCATCTGTATTCTTGCTGCAATTCTTGAAGCAAGTTTTACATCTTTATCATTTGCTACCTCTGCCAAGTATGGAAGAGTAAGTGTTACGGCTGATATTTTTGGACTCATAGCTTTTGCTACAATAGGATAAATCTTTGCTTTAGGCAAATTTGCATCATGTGCTCGTGCCTCTTTTATCTTTTTTACACCTGCTACGCCAAGACCGGCGACTACTACTATCGCTATTGTTATTTTTATATACTTATTCATTTAAGCATCTCCTCTATATTGTTTGCATAAATTACAGCGAGTTGCATAACTGTCTGCCATTTTTGTGCTTTTGCTTGGTAAAGTTTTGCTTTTGCATCTACCACATCATCTTCATAGCGTAGATACTCTTCGGTTGTGAGTCTTCCACTTTTGTAGTTTACTTTAGCAATCTCTAAAAGTTTTTGTTTGTTTTTTATACTCTTTTGTGAAAGTTCAACTGATCGTTCCAAAAGTGGTAGTGAAGAGTTGAGCATATCAGCTTTAGATGTGAGCTCGTCATTGAGTTTTTGCAGTTCTACTCTTTGAGCATCAAGTTCTATTTCTGATTTTGTAATAGCATCATATTGACTCATAGCCAAAAGTGGAATATTGACATAAACGCCAATCTCTCCATAATTTTCATCTATGTTATTTTGCGTATTATAGGCTGTAGCCGTTGAGTAAGAGTAAACGCCATGTGCTACTACTGATGGATAGAGTTTCTCTTTTTGTGCATGTACATTTAGCTGGGAAGCTTTTATTTTCTCTTGAAGAGGTTGCAGTGATTTAAGAGCACCTTCTCTTACAGGGCTAAGCTCTTGCATGGCAATTCCATTACTGAGTTTTATGCCTGTGAGCGTCTCTATTGAACTTACAGCTTTTTTCTTTTGTAGTTCTATGTTATTTTTAGAGATACTTATCTGATTTAATCCATCATTTATTTTGTAGAGCGCTGAGGCAGGTACACGACCATTATCTACTTTTATCTTGAGTGTTTTTTCAGTCTCTAACAGAGATTTTTCTTTTAAATCAAGCGCTTTTTTTAATTGGTTGAGGTAGAGTAGATTTGCATTGCTTCCTACTATTATTGCCTCATTTTGCAGCATATTTATTCTTTTTTTTGCTTTTGCACTCTTTTGCATAGCTTTTGCTTCATCCGCCATTGTGTAGATTGATTTTACAAAAATTGGCATAGAGAAGTTTGCACCAGCTTTATAGATGTTATAACTAAAAGGCTGTGAAATGTCATCTGCTGGTGTTATCATTTTTACAAGCCTATTTGGTGCAACAGGTACCATTCCTGTAGGGTCTGAGTAGTTATCATAGGTAGCAAAGAGGTTTATTTTTGGATAAAGCTCCGATGTCGCCTGTGAAGCAGCTATGGCTGCTTTTTTGACACTCATTTCATCTGATTTTGTCTGTGCATGAGACTTTAGCGCACTAAAGAGCTCGGGCAGTGTGTGGGCACTTAGCAGATAGGGCAGGCTAAGCGCAAGTAGGATTTTTTTCATTTTTTACCTCCAGCATAAGTTTAATTTTTGTAAATATATAATCCGAAATTTCATCAATATCGCAGTCACTGCATGTATCTAAGTTTGCATTGAGTGCTACTGCGTTTGTGCGTAGCGGTTTCGTTGTAACAAGCAGATTGATAGTGCCTACAATCATAAAGTGAATAATCATAGGTATAACATTATGAAAGATGCCTTGCTCCTCTCCCTCTTTTAAAATGCTACTAAGCAGTGTAAAGAGTTTTCGTAGGCTCTCAAACATCATTTCAGGAAGATGTGCACCGCTGTCACTAAGCTCTCTTAAAATAAGTGCAGGAAGATAGGGATGTTTATCACAATATTTGGCATATGTTTTTATAAATGCTTCTAAATCTGCAAGTGGTGAAACGCAGCATTTATCACTCTCAATCACTTCGTCGTGTATCGCCTCTAAAGCTTGGCTCATTACAGCGCTGTAAAGACCTGCTTTATTTTTATAGTAGTAAAAAATCATTGCCTTATTGACACCACACTCTTTTGCTATTTCCTCAGCAGTGGTAGCGTCATAGCCATTTTTTGCAAAAAGCATCATTGCATTTTGAATAATGTTTGCTTTTGTGGCTTCAGCATCTCTTGTTGGTCTTGCCATTTTTATATCCTATTAACTAACTGGTTAATTATAACTGATTTTTTGTAAAATGTGACTTAAATGTTTGTAGTTTATTTTACAATATCTTTATTTTGGTGTGCATAGATAATAATAGCAACAAATACACCACCTTGAATGACACCTAAAATAACTTCTGAAATAACAGCCATCATTGCGTTTAGCGTTTGGGGTATCCAGTCTCCTGAACCAAGTGTTGTAAATGTTACCGCTGAAATATACATAGATGTTATAAAACTATGCTCATGGATTGTTTGAAGGTTTTGAGGGGTAAACTCCGAATTGAGATGAAAAAGAGTAAAGACATCAAAAATATTAAAAACAACCGCATAATAAACAATGGTAACAATGGTTACTTCAAAGTAAAGGAGTACAACCTGCATAAGTGCTACATGAAAATGGTGTTTAGAACGGCTAAAGATATAAATGGCACTGTCAAGTAGGGCAAAACGGACTAAAACTATGTAAAAAATATTGGCTATTAAAATTTCATCATGGTAAGTTATAAAAAAAGCAACCTCTTTTATGTGAAAATACCACTCAAAAAGAAGAGGCAATAAAATCATAGGTATAACAAGAAATGCTATATTTATATTTTTAATATAACGCTTATCTCTTTGAAAATAACTCATATATTAGTTGTTGTTTGCAAGAAGTTTTTCAAAGGCTTGTGTAATCTCTTCAGCTTGCACTAATCCCTCTAAAAAGATTTTTCCATTTAAAAAGAAAGTAGGGTCTTTACTTACACCCTCTTCAACAGCTTTAAGTGTGTCATATTCATAGCTAAAAGAGACTCTTACCGGGAGATGTTTTATGCTACAACTCAATCTTTTTGAGAATTTTGCAGTGCTTACTCTGTCGCCGTAAAGAAGACCATGAAAAAGAGGGTACTCTTTGTGTTCTGCGTTTAGCACCTCTCCCTGATTCATTTCGTGGCAGGCTTCATTCATATAGATTTTCCTTTTAAATGTGTTGCTATTTCATAAAGATAGTTATGCATATCAAAATACCCTATCATCGCCTCAAAAACCATTCTTAAACAGAGTTCCATACAGAAAAAGAGGCTAAACAAAAAGAGGAGAAATAAAAACTTCTTCTCTTTATCTAAATCTTTATATACGCTTATAGCACCTTTGTCCACAGCTTGAAAAAAAGAGACTTTTTCCAAAATATAGGGACGAAGATACCACAAAAAGAGTGGTACTAAAATAGCAAAAATGTAGTAAAAAAATATAAGTACATCTTGTGCTATAAAAGTGTTAAAGCGTAGAAAATTCACTACTATTTTTCTTTGTTCTCACAACGAAGGATTTCTGCATTTTTGATTTTTTCAAGTCTTTTTAAAACATCATCAAGCTCACCCATTGCATCATCATATTGTGTTTGAACTTTTGTTTTTTGTTCTTGAACTTTTGTGATTTGGTACTCTATCTCTTTCATTGGTACGGCACACTGTTTTGCCATAGCCTCCTCTTTGTCCATCATCCAGTCTATCACGCTTTTTAAAAAGTGGTTCATTTGTAATTCCTTTAATTTAATTTTGTAAATTATATACTTTTTATCTTAATGTTTAGAGTATATCAACTAATTTATCTGTAGCTTCAAGTGCCAAATCAGGTGGCATATGCCCTTTGTTGTAGTAGAGATAGTTGTCAAATCCCCACTTCATCATTTTAGAGATTGGCGAATAAGAGACAATGTCTTTGCTTCCGCCATAAAGAACATCTGAGGCAATAAGTGCCGCTTCATTCCCACCCATATTCATAATACAAAAGACTTCTAAATTATGTGCTGGTATCTCTATATTTTCTCCAAGTTCTTTTAGCAGTGTTGCTGCTGCAATGCCTCCTTGAATAATGGCGACATGTCCAAGTTTTGGCTGTGCGAGTGCAGTAATGTCTCCTGCTGCAAAAACATTTGCAAAGTCAAGATGACGCATCTGTGTATCTGTAGGAATAAAGCCTTTTTCATCTCCAAGCTTAGAATCAAGTAATACTTTTGGAGCAGTATATGGCGGAATTATAATAGCCAAATCACACTCCATTTTTGTACCATCTTCAAAGGCAATAAAGTCTTTGCCTATTTCAATAAGGAGTTTATTATTATGTAGCGTCATATCTTGTTTTTGCATAAATTGAGCTATGGCATTACGTGGTTTATCTCCAACATCTTCAAAAAAGACTTCACCTGGTGTAAAGACATCTATGGTGTAATCTTTACTGCGTTTAAAACCTTTATCTCTCCCAAGATAATGGTCAAACATAAACATAACTTCACCAATAGGTCCTTCACAAGGTGCCTTAAGAGGTGGAGCATCTACTCGCGTCCCCCAAGTGCTTTTTGCTGCACCTGTTACTATTTTACCACCTTGAAATGTTTTTATTCTGTTGTAAAGTCTCTGTGCTTGTGTATCATCACAAACGGAGTAACCAAACTCTCTAAAACCTTTGATGGCATCGTAGTTTTTTACAGCCCCTAGTGTTAAAAAGATATAGTCATATTCGACTTTGTCCGAATTTTTCAGTGTGAGTGAGTTGTTTTTTGCATCTATATTAATGACTGAATCTTCTATAAACGCAGCGCCTTTACTCTCAATTGTATGGCGTAGTTCAATGAGCGAATGAGAGATGGGAGCACCCTCAAAAGCCACTTCAGGAAGAGAAGGTTTTAAAAGCGAGTGGCTTCGGACATCTATAACTGTAATATCAATTTTTTTGCCAATAAGGTGGCGTAGTTTGTAAAATATATGTAATCCTGCAAAACCCGCCCCTACTATTACTACTTTTTTCATCACCATCTCCTCAAAAAGATTTTTTAATTAACTCTCAAATGTAGCAAACGCAGCTTTGGCATTACCCATTACTACACTTGATTGACCATGTTTTACAATTTTTACCAAAAATGCAAGTTCTTCTTTTGTTATGCCCATTTTTTTAAGCATTTTTGTCTGCTCTATTACGCACTCTTCACTGCCTAAAGTGATGGAAGTTACGAGTAAAAGCATCATTGAAGTTTTATCATCAAATGGATTTGCTTCATCTTGAACACTAAATTTTGAACTCATAGCCTGCTCAATCAAAAATCTTGGATCAATAGCTTTTGCTGCGTTTAGAGACTCTGGAAGTGCTCCCATTTTCTCTACCATCATTGCTTCTACCTGTTGTGGTGTTGGTGTTTTCATATTTTTCCTTTGTGTATGTATGCGTATATTATATATCTACTAAGTAACTAGTTGGTTAATTATACATTGAATAAATTAAATTTGTTCTTAAAAGATATTTGTTATACTTATTTAAAATTTATATAGAAGGTTTTTTATGCAAAAAAAAATAAGAACGATTGCATTGGCAGCTATGCTTTGTACAACTGCTGTAATGGCTAATGAAGAGATAGATTCTTCAGGGGCAGAGGGTGGTAATTTTCGTCATAAAGAGGAAAAAGTTTATATTGTTCCAAAGGTGTTGATGAGTAGTGGGGATACTATTAGTGAAGAAGATGCCAGAAGAAAAGGGGAAAATGGCAGAGGTGTCGGTCTTGATTTGGGATATAGAACGGGTACGGGCTTAAACTTTGAAGTAGATTATGCTTATACAAAGGTAGATATTACTGAACAAAAAGGTGAGGAAAAAACAAAGACCACTGGCGATTATAATAGTGCTTCTTTTGATATTCTTTATGCATATCATATCAATGAACCTTTAGCTGTATTTGCAAAAACAGGCTTTGAATATGAAAAAGAGAAAATTGATAAGCTAAATGTGGATAAAAGTGATACAGGCTTTTTGTATGGTGCTGGTTTTGAATATGAAGTAAAAGAGAATATGGCTCTATTGGTTGAGTATGAAGATTCAACAATAGATGGACCAAAGGGATATACAGTCGCAGTTGGTCTGGTTATAGGGCTTGATCTTTAGAGTAAAATGTAGCCCTAAAACTTTTTTTATTTGTTGATGACTTTAGATTTTGCAAGGGCTGCGTGAATCTCATCAACAGAGACATCTCCTTCTAGGGAGAGGTTTACATCACCGTCTTCACCGTGAACTTTCATATCTTTGATTTTTGCTTTTGTATCATCGCTCATACATTCACATTTTCCAGTTGAACAGTTTTGTACCATTGTGACAATATTGTCTTTTTTAACTTCACCTAAAAAGTTGATTTTTACGCCGTCGTTTGTTTTACTTACTTCTTTTTTCATTTTAACATACCTCTTTTTGAATTATTGGGAGTAGCTCTTTTTGCATCAAATTATATGTTTTTTCATACTCTTCCTCTGCTTTGCCACTTGGGTCTTCAAACCCCACATGGATGGTTTTGACAGCTTTAGGAAACATAGGACAGGTCTCTTTTGCCGCGTCACATACAGTAACTACCAAATCAAACGCAGTGTCAAGAACCGTCTCTATTACTTTAGAATGGTACTCATCTCTCCATTCGCCTTTTTGCTCTAAAAGTGCTTTTGCGTGTGGATTAACTTTGCCACTTGCTTTTACACCTGAACTTTGAGCAAAAACACACTCTCCAAGTTGTGCGTTTACCATAGCCTCAGCCATAATAGAGCGACAACTATTTCCTGTACATAAAATAAGTATATTTTTTTTCATATTTTACATTCTCCGTTTTGTGATGTTTTTTTAAGTGTTGGCAAAGTGATGTTGAGATGTTTTATCTCTTCTATGGCTTCGCTTCTAAACCTATCAAGTGGAGTTCTTATAGAGTAGTATGCCCAAGTACCTTTTCTCTCAACGCGTAAAAATCCTGCATCTTTGAGGATCTTTAGGTGGCGAGAGAGACGAGACTGAATCATGTCGAGTGAAGCTTGCATATCACAAACGCAGCACTCTCCATACTCATCTAAAAAGCGTAAAAGTAACACTCTTGTTTCATCATTTAAAGCGGCAACAGTTCTTAAAAAAACTTCCATGTGTAACTCTTTTTCATTTGATTTGAAAAAGTATAGCACAAATTGGTTAATATATCAATATATCTTGATGTATATATTAATTTCTTCTGTTTCCAAAAAATTCCAACATCATAATAAAGAGGTTGATAAAATCAAGATAGAGTGCTAAAGCACCGACAATAGCGACACGACTGAGGCTTTGTGGGTTTCCATCTGACATTGTTTCGCCCATTTGTTTTATTTTTTGTGTGTCATAAGCAGTTAAACCTACAAAAATAACAACACCAATAAGACTTATCCACCACTCAAACGCAGGACTTTTTAGAAAAAAGTTTACAACAAGTGCAATAATAATTCCAATAAGCCCTGCAAACAAAATGCCTCCCCATGAGCTGAGGTCACTATCTGTAAAGTAGCCATAGAGGCTCATCACACCAAATGTCATGGCTGCGATAAAAAAAGTAGTGACAATAGAAGCTTCAGTATAAATAAGAAAAATACTTGCAAGTGTCATGCCATCTACAATGGAAAAAAGCACAAAAAGTGTTCTCGCTGTAGAGACATCCATTTTATTGATGCCTGCCGAGATGGCAATAACAAGACCTATTTCAATAAAAAAGAGTACCCAAATAGCATAAGGGTTTGCAAAGAGCAGATTAAGCATATAAGGGCTGTGTGTGACCATAAAGGCACTGAGTGCCGAAACCAAAAGTCCCACCATCATCCATTGGTAGACACTGTTCATTAAAACATTGGTATCACCTTTACTTAAATGTGTTGCATAAAAGTTGTTTTCCATTCCTATTTCCTTTTTCATAGTATAATCAACTAACTAGATAATTAATTATATCACTCTTTTGTTAATAATTGCAATAATTATAAACAATATTATAGATAAAATTACATCAAATAAAGGAAGAAAATAATGAAAACAAAAACAAAAAAGAAACCACTTCGTCTTAAACATAAAATAGCACTTTTTTTAGTCTATCTTGTACTCTTCGCGGCACTCTCTTCTATGGTAGATTACTATGCATATGATCTCATAAATCCTTGGATATTTGTAATTTTGAGTGTTATTGGTGCGGCTTGGGCAACAGTAGCGCATGCAAACAGTCGCCAAAAAACAAAAGCAGATGAACTTGCCGCAGATGTAGAAGAAATTCTTTAATGCACTTACAAGAAGTCTAATAAACAGTCTCATAAGTAAAAATCAATTTTATATCTTTTCCTGTAAGTTGTTTTAGTTTTGCTGCTATTTTATCCTTCTCTCGAAGCGTTAAAACTTTTTTAGCTCTTAGGTTGATAAAAACGAAAGTAGTGGCATTTTTATGCTCTATTTTTGCAATCTGAACATCTACCTTACCTTTTAGAATCTCAATACTTTGGCTATGCTCCAACTCTTTGTAAATCTTCTCATCAACAATAAGCGACCTGCTTGAGACCCATAAAGGAATGGCTATAAGTGCTAGCATTAAGAATTTTATGACAAACGCAGTAGAGACATATTTGGTTGAGGAGTAGCCCAAAATATAAAACATCAAACCTGCGGCAAAGACTATGCCTGCTATATTGGCTAAAAAGAGTAAAAAAGCATCGGTAAATATTTGCCACGACTCCCATCCTATGCCAACACCTGCAACACATAGCGGAGGCACAAGAGCAACGGCAATGGCAACACCTGCAAGACTCTCTCCTACTTTAGAGTTGGAGTAGCCATAGGCTGCGACGATGCCTGAGAGAATGGCAACGGCAAGGTCAAGGAGGGTAGGGTGTGTTCGCATAGACATCTGCTGCGTGATGTGAATAAAAGGGAGTGCCCATGCAAGAAAAGCTGATGCCGCTAAAGCGATGAGTATGGAGTAAATAATGGTCTTTGTACTTTGAAATATAAGTGCCTTGTCAAAGCGAATGGCACCCATAGAAAAAGAGATAATAGGTGCCATAAGTGGTGCTAAAATCATTGCACCGATGATGGTTGGCGAGGAGTCTTGAAAGAGTCCGATGGTTGCCATAAGGACACTCACAACAAGTAAAAGCATATAGGAAGTATGTATTTGAGCAGAAGAGCGAAGCTTTGTAAAAAGGTCGGCAAAAGAGCTCTCTGCCGCTATGGGAATGAGTGGCAGCGCTTTTTTTGTAAAAAAAGTAATGAGATTTGTATCTGTAGGGAGGTTTTGCATACGAATACTCTCTTTGTCCTCCTCTGGAATACACCCCTCATAGCCGCTTATGACCTCTGCTTCACTTTTATATTGTTGTATCTCTATTGACTGCGTTTGTGTAGCTACTTTATCATTATAACTTACAAAAAAAGGCTCTGCAGGGTTACTTATGCGTAGCATATCTGTTTTGATTGTACCTATGGATGCAGGTAGATTCTCAGAGATATGACGTTTTTTAGAGAGGTAAAAGCTTAAACGCAGCGCACCTAAAATACTCTGTGGCGCGTAAAAAATAGCACTGATACGACGGCATTGATTGTCACTTTCTTTAAAAAAGTTGGCACGGCTATTTTGCATAAAAGCTTCCGAAGCTATTTCAATAAAGAGTGCTATGGTGTCAATTTCTTGCTCTTTATCTGTCTTTATGTGTATAGGTTTGAGATGATATGAGAAGATATTTTTCAAGGTTTTATATCCACTTGAGTAGTCTGTTTCACCAATTTTGACGCTTCCAAGTAGATGTTCACCATTACATTGGATGATGTTGTCTCTTTTAAAACTGTTCTCTTGTGCGGCAAGCGCTAGAGCATCTTCAAGCTTTGTCGGAATTTTGTACTCTTTTTGCTGTAGAGGATTGTTTTTGTAGGGAAGGATGCTAAGCGTAATCTGCTTTTGTGCAATCTCTTGAAAATAGAGTAAAAAATCATCATCACATATCATCAAAAAAATGAGATTATTTTCTGTGTAACTTATATCTCGTTTATCAAACGCAGTGCATTTAGGTGCTTGGGAGAACTGTTGTTCTATTGCTGTGCAGATACTTTTAATGTTTTCTTCATCAAGAGCAGAGTCATAAATAAATGAAAGATTTAGCTCAGTTGGCATTTTTGAGTTCTTTAAAGAAGTTCATCTCATATTTGCTTATGATGCGTATCATATTTGTTGAACCTACGACACCAAGTGGATCACCTACGGTTAAAATATAGCGCTTCTCTATGTCTAGCACGCCACGCTCTAAACCTTGAGTTATAAGTTCACTCATAATAGTTCCGGGGTTACTGCCACTTACAGAAAAAGCGGGTATAACACCCCATACCATCGTTAAAATTTTGGCTGTTTTTTCACTATGGGTTACTGCATAGATAGTTTGAGAAGGGCGATACCTTGCCATTTTCTTTGCAGTATTTCCAGAAGATGTAATGGTTAAAATGGCATTAGTTTGTAAACTTTGGGACAAACGCACTGCGGAGTCGTTGATGCTGTCTGCTGTGTCGTGCATATCAAACTGTGAAAGCTTGTAGTAGGGAAAGTTCTTCTCTGTTGCCTGTATGGTGTTGCACATCGTCTGCACGGCTAAAGGTGGATTATGCCCTATGGCGCTCTCTTCTGAGAGCATAACGGCATCGCTGCCATCAAGCACTGCGTTTGCAATATCGCTGATTTCAGCACGAGTGGCTCTATCGTTGCGTGTCATTGAAAGGAGCATTTGTGTTGCGGTGATGACAGGTTTGCTGAGGTTGTTTGCTTTTTTTATAAGCATTTTTTGTACATTGGGAACATCGTAGTAGGGTATTTCTATGCCTAAGTCTCCGCGAGCGACCATAATGCCATCACTTACTTCTAAAATTTCATCTATGTTCTCAACAGCATCGAACTTCTCTATTTTGGCAAAGAGTTCTATGCTTGCACCCTCTTTTTCTACGATGGCGCGGGCATTTTTCATATCGTCTGCGTTTTGCACAAATGAGATTGCCATAAAATCTACTTCGTTTTGAATACCCCAGAGCATATCTTCTTTGTCTTTTTTTGTTAGAACATTGAGTCCAAGTTTTGTGTTTGGAAAGTTGATGCCTTTTTTGGAACTGAGTATGCCGTCATTTTGAACAACGACTCTAACTTTGTCTGGGGCTACTGCTATGACCTTTGAGCGGATAAGACCATCATAGAGATAGATATACTCTGAGACTTTGAGTTTGTCGAGTATCTGTTTTTGGTTGAGTGTCAGTCTGTAGGTCTTCTCATTTATCTGCGTTCCAACAATCTCCTCTTTGACAAACTCTAAAATGTCTCCGATTTTGAGAAAGAACTCTTTTTTAAGCTCTCCAATGCGTACTTTTGGACCACTAATATCTTGTAAAACACCGGTAATAAGTCCTGTTTTTTTTATAGCAGTGCGTATGCGCGCGAGAACTTTAGAGTGGTACTCATGTGTGCCGTGACTAAAGTTCAGACGAAAAACATTCACACCGGCATATATCAGCTTCTCTATGCTCTCTTGGGAGTCAGAAGCAGGACCGATGGTAGCTACTATTTTTGTTCTTTTTTTCATCTGTTTCTCCTAATGCTTTTTAATAAGCAGATACTTTTTTATTACCCATGCAATGAAGATAATGAACGCAAGTATAAGTACAAAGTGCCATACTTTTTCAAGTTTACCAAAAATAAGCTCTGCACTTGTACCTAAAACATAGCCTAAAGAGATACCAAGAAAACTCCAAAGCATAATGCCGAGTGTATCAAAGATGCTAAAGGTTCTGTGGTCATACTTGTAGATGCCAAGAGTCATCGGAAAAAGAATGGCACCGCTGTAGATAAAGCGCCCGCTAAAAGAGAGTAGTGCTCCTTTATTCTGTACTGAATTTTCAAGCTTTTCGACACGCGGTTTGAATGATGGAAAATAATCTAAAAGTTTAATGGCATATCTTTTACCTAGAAAATACCATAACTGATCGCCAGCTATAGCACCAAGAATGGCAACCAAGAAAGCTGAACCAAAAGAGAGCATTCCAAGGTAGCAAAGAATTCCTGTGGCAATAATCATAGTAGTTCCTTCAACCATCATGCCAAAAAACACTATCCAAAGTCCATATACATTTACAAGAGGTGTAAGCTCACTTAAAAAATGTTCCATTTTCTAATCCTTGTTTTATCTACTGAATTATACTTCTTTTTTAGAAATTGTATGTGACTTGTAAAAACAATCGCTGCGCATTATTGTCAGCAACATTTTTTGTAACAAATGCTCCTGCATTAAAATAGGCATAAATTGCTTGATACTCCAGTGCTTTATTGTAGTGCCATTTGTACTCAAGGTCATATTCATCACCAAGTTTACTTTCGTGATTGCCATTTATGTTGTATTTTTTATAGTAACTCCACGCATCATTTGCATCGGCAAGTGAGAAGTCATGGTAGGAGAGTTTAAGTTGCATATTTTTTTGTGGTATAAGATGCAGCTCTACAACATTTTCAATAAGATTGCTCCATTTCATAATATCCATACGCCCATAGAGTGAACCATCTGTTCCACCAAAAGGGGTACGAAATGTTTTGACTGTATTGTCGTGCGGGTTATCATCTCCGCTTGCATAAATTCGTCCAAAAACGATGTTAGGTTTAAGCGCTATGCTTTTAAATTTATAGCCCATTTTTGCAACATAGCCATACGCATCATAGTTTTTCTCTTTAATTGTTCCGTTAGCTTTTGCATAGGTGAGGTCGTAATTGAAACTATGAAAATCATCATCATATGCTCGTAATCCATAGGTGTAGTTCTCTTGGGTGTTTTGACCATTTCCTGCACCATTGTAAAGCCCTTTTTTGTAAATAACAAAGGGCTCGACTGCTCCTTTATTGTCCGTTTTAAAATGCGTGTAGATTCCTGCACCTTCATAAACATGTTTTCTAAAGAGTGAGAGATGGTTTTTGTCTTTGTCTTTAGTTTGACCGTAAAAGGTATCTATGAAATTATCATCAAACCTGTAAGAGAACTTGGCAAGATCCCAAAGCCAGCCGTAGGAGTTACCCCAGCTACCAGGCCCTAAAACTCTTTTGTCTCCGTATCTGTTAGATTCTCGTCCAAGCTGTAAAGAGAGTCCACGGACATTTACTAAATTTTTTACTTTTACATTAAGCGCTGTAAAATCAAAATCTTCTTGCGGATCCATCCAGTAGGTTTCATTGCCACTTACTTTTTTAAAATCATTATGATCCAAGGACCAACCATAGACACTTGCAAAGTAGCCTATAGCTGTATAGATAATGTCAGGTGTCTGTGTGTAGATAAAGCCGAGTTTTAGCCTACTTACAAGAAGGGTGTCATCAGGGCGACCAATGAGCGATGCATCATCCCCATATGCTTTTTTATTCATCCCATCTAGCGATTCAAATCGCTCTCTTACACCGCCGGTAGGTGATAAACTTTCAGCAAAAAGAGAGCTAAATATGAATAGTGATAAAGCTATAAATACCGTTTTTTTCATTGAGCTTTAGTGTGGCACTTCTTTTGTCGTATAGCTTCTATCTCTTTAACACGATTATCTAAATCTTGAAGCATTTCATACTGTTGTGTATCAGTTTTGTTATTTTCTATCATCCGTTTTTTACGCTCTTCAATAGTTTGAAGCCACTCATCTATGACAGTATCAGGAATTGAACAATCAGCTGCCTCTTTTTTTTCATTTTCAACAATCCAGTCTGCAATTTTTTTCATTATATGTATCATATTATAATCCTAAAAGTTTATAAATCATTTTAGCCGAGAGTAACAATAAAACTACGGCAATAAGTTTTTTAACCTGCTGTGGTGTTAAACGATAGTGCATAATAAAGTCACCAATATAACCGCCGATGATAGCTGCTACAGTAACGACGCCAAGGAGTACCCAATCCATATCTACAAATGAGAGATAGGTTGCAAATGCTCCAAGCGTTGAAAACGGAATGACAAAACTAATAGCATACGCCGCTTTTTTCGCATCAAATCCGAGTAAAATAAGCAGTGGCATTATAAGTGAGCCACCACCCACTCCAATAGTCCCAGAAATCAACCCAACAACAGCACCGATGACATAAAGAACCCAAGCCTTGTCATAAACAACTTTTTGTTCACGATTACTAAAGAGTAGAAGTATGGCACTTACAAGTAAAAATGCCACAAGTATCCATTCAACTACCTCTTTTTGCACATACTGGCTCATCCACGCGCCAATAGGCGTTGCAATCATAATTGAAATTATGAGTGGAATAGCAAATTTTATATCTAAAACTCCACGAAAAAAGTTCATAAATGAAGCTGTGATTGTCGAAGCAGAGTTTATGAAAAGCCCGATGGCTTTTGCCAAATTTATGGGCATTCCCATCATAGAAAAGATAGGAACAAGCCCGATGGCAGAGCCAACCCCACCCATGGAAAAGAGGGTAGAAAGACCGAGTGTTAAAAAGAAGTAGATGGCATAATGTATAAGTTCAGGACTCATTTTTTACAGCTTTATCATTTTTGCTTTGCCACCTTTTAGGTGTTCCATCAGTCCTAGTAACCCACCACTCAAATATTTCACTTCAAAACCTTGTGTCGCCAACCACATTCGTGCCATATTTGAGCGGTCTGATTTTGGACAAGCCACAACAATGAGTTTATCTTTTGGTAGTTCATCGAGTCGTTCAGGCATTTCATTTGCAGGTATTTTAAGCCCAAAGTTCACTTGCCAAACTTTTGTCTCCATTGGTACTCGAACATCAATGAGTTCACATTTCCCTTCATTGTATAGCTCTATAAACTCATCAATCTCTATACGCATATTGTTCATTTCACTTGGAATTACATTTTTTATAAACGCTTGCATTATTTTGCTTCTTCTAATTTTTTCATATAATCTCGTGCTTTATCACCTCGAAGATAGTCAACGACTTTCAACATTCCATCATTTAAGTAGCGAGCATTGTAACCTTTGAGTTTTAAAAAAAGGCGTGCAATTTCTGCTCTGTCATAGTGTGGACACATAGTAACAATAGTTTTATTCTTATCTATTTCATCGAGTCTATCTGGTAGCTCATTGAGTGGAATATGGTCTCCAAAACCAATATGCCACGCTTCATACTCTTCATGAAAACGAAT
>NZ_JALUKE010000248.1 GCF_027056685.1 Sulfurimonas sp. | reverse complement strand
AAAAAATCGTGCAGCAGATAAGTTTCCTATTTTGCGGTAGTTTTACAACAGAGCATACATTTGAGATAAATATAGAGGTGAGTGATGTCTGAAATACGATTTGATATGCTGCATGATACTCATGTCATAATGGCACCAGAGCGCTTACACCGCCCAAACAACACAGCAATGCAAACAAAACAAGAGAGCCAAACAACTTTAGAGTGTCCTTTTTGTGAGGGACACGAAGCCCTGACTCCACCTGAAATATTTGCGATGCGAGAGAATGCTGCCAATGCCCCAAAATGGAAAACACGAGTCGTTCCTAATCTCTATAAAGCAGTGCAAATAGAGACTCAGCGCAGCTCAAAAAGAGAAGGAATGTTTGAATCTTACGGTGGGTACGGTGCGCATGAAATCTTAATAGACTCTCCCTGTCATAGCTGCTCTATGGCAGAGTTAGGACAAGAGGGAATTGAGAACTGGTTGCGTACGATCATCATTAGAAAAGAGGATCTTAAAAAAGATTCGCATCTTAAATATCTCTGCGTTTTTAAAAATGTCGGCACGCCAGCGGGTGCAACACAGGAGCATCCCCATACACAGCTCATCGCTCTGCCTATTGTGCCAAAAACTCTTATAAGCTTCTTAGAGAGAAATGAGCGTTATTACCATGAACACGGCAGAGGTATTGTAAGTGATATTGTACAAAATGAAAAAGATGCAAAAATCAGGGTCATAGAAGATCTTGGCAGTTTTATTGCCTATGCTCCTTATGCAAGTGCTTTCTCTTTTGAGACCATCATAGCACCGACAGAGTCATTTTTACATTTAAGTACCTGCAGTAGAGAAGAAATCAATGACTTGGCACAGCTTCTTAGCAATGTTTTTACAAAACTTCAGCGAGAACTTGGAGATTTCTCTTACAATCTCAGCTTCTTCTTCGCTCCCATCAATACTAATTTTGAAGATGAAGCCTATATGCAAAATTTGGAGCGCAATTTTACTTTTTACATCCGCATAACACCGCGCATTTATACCCTTGCAGGCTTTGAGCTCTCTAGCGGTATGGGTATCAATGCTATTTTGCCAGAAGAGTGTGCAAAGTTTTTACGAGGAGAAAAGTAATGCGTCTGCTTTTTGCTGCAAGTGAAGTCTTTCCTTATGCAAAAACAGGCGGTTTGGCTGATGTCGCAGATGCCCTTCCAAAAGCACTTGCAAAAGAGATTGATATTTCGCGGGTGATGCCTCTGTATGGCTTTATGCAAAAAGAAGCGTTTAGCTTTTATGATAATTTTACCCTCTCTTTAGGAGAGCAAAATTACTCTGTAAAAGTGTATAAAGATACGAAAGAGGGTGTTATCACCTATTTTATTGAAGCTCCTTATTTGAGTGATACACAAAGTCTTTACGGTGATGCAGATGGAGATTATGAAAACAATGCGCTGCGTTTTGGACTTTTTTGTAAAGCGGTAGTGATGCTTGGGCTGCGTTTAAACATCACACATCTGCATCTTAATGACTGGCACAGCGCACTTGTAGCACTCTTTGTTAAAGAACTCGCTCTTAACATCAAGACACTCTTTACCATTCACAACCTTGCCTATCAGGGAATTTTTGAGAAAAGCACACTGCAACTCTTAGGCATTGATGCACACTGTTTTACGATGGAGGGTGTGGAGTTTTACAATCAAGTGAACTTTTTAAAAGCGGGTATTGCTTACGCAGATGCCATCACAACAGTAAGCCCATCCTATGCAAAAGAGATACTTACACCTGAATTTGGATGTGGCTTAGATGGTT
>NZ_JALUKE010000247.1 GCF_027056685.1 Sulfurimonas sp. | reverse complement strand
TTTTCTAAAAATTTTAGCGTTATATTTGGAACTTTTATCTCTTTTTCAAACTTCTCTACTTTGATAAATGTGACCGTCTTATCTCTTGGCCCTTGCATAATGAGCTGTAAGAATGAGTGCTGATCAACTGAGCCTATATGTCCGATGGGAGTAAGACCCGTATGGTTGCCATAAGCATCAATTTTTCCAAGTGATTCTGCCCAGAGTTGCACATACCATTTTGTAAAATCTTCCAAACAGTTCGCATAAGAAAATATGACATTTATAGGTGCCTCTTTTCTGTGCTTTGTAAGGAGTGCCGCTTTTTTGAGCAGATGGTGCTCTTTGCCGTGAAAAAAGCTCTCTACCATCTCAGAAGCTCCCTCTAAAATACTCTTTGTATCATATCCGGCTATGGTTAAAGGAACAATGCCAACAGCACTGAGCACTGAAAATCTACCACCAACATTTGCGGGAATGTTGTAAGTTTTTATTCCATACTGATGTGCAAACTTATGCAGTGCAGAATCCTCATTGGTAATAGCAATTATCTGCTCTTTTTGTGGACTTTTATAGTCAAATTCAAAACGCTCTATAACCTCTTTAAATATAGAGATGGTCTCTATGGTAAGCCCCGATTTTGAGACAACACAAAAGAGTGTTTTTGACTTTTCAATAGAAGCGAGTTTATGCGAAAGGTCGATTTCATCAGGGTTTTCCAAAAAGAGCATTCTTTTTACACCTGCAGTTTTATACTTAAAAATGGACTCTATTGCTTTTGTCCCAAGAGAAGAGCCACCTATGCCGATGACAACAACCGTATCACACTGTTTGACAAAATTATTTGTCTGTGCAAGTTGCTTGGCCTCTTCCATAATTTCCAAAGAGTCGCTGCCTAAAGTAAAATATCCTGAAGTGCCGTTCTCTTTCTCTTGTAATATTTTATCATAAGCATTTATCATAACACTTTGTAAACTTTTATCTAGTTCCCAAAGATATTCATCTTCAAACTTTATCATCATACACTCCTCTATTTTATTTTTTTAAGATAACTGACACTGAGTGGTGTTAGTGTAATATTTATGCTGTTTTTTCTTCCCTGTGCCTCTTTTGTAAGAGATGTAAAACTTCTTAACTCCTGCATTTGCCCTCCAAACTCTGTGAAGTCAGAGTTAAATATCTCTTCATAGACTCCTTTTGATGGCAGACCAAGTGGATAGCCAGTATGCTCTTTATCTGCAAAATTACAGATGATTATTACTGGTTTTTGATTTCGCGCACCTTTGCGTATAAAGGCGATGACATTTGCATTATAGTCATTCTCTTCTATCCATAAAAAGCCTTCTGGTTCTACATCGTTTCTATGCAGAGATGGCTCTGTTTTGTAAAGTCGGTTGAGCTCTTTCATACATGCTAACATTCTATGATGCAGTTTGTACTCTAAAAGATTCCAATCAAGACTTTGCTCATAATGCCACTCGTTAAACTGCGCAAACTCGCCACCCATAAAGAGCAGTTTTTTTCCAGGATGTGCCATCATAAGCGCATATAAAGTACGCAAATTGGCAAATTTGTTCTCATATTCGCCTGGCATTTTGTTGATAAGCGAGCCTTTCATATGTACTACTTCATCATGACTCAGCGGCAGTATATAGTTTTCAAAAAACATATAAACAAAACTAAAGGTCAAATCTGTGTGATGGTCTTTACGAAAGAGCGGATCTACTTTCATATATTTTAAAATGTCATGCATCCAACCCATATTCCACTTATAGCCAAAACCAAGCCCATTTTTATCGACAGGGCCTGT
>NZ_JALUKE010000246.1 GCF_027056685.1 Sulfurimonas sp. | reverse complement strand
TTTAAAAGCTGGTATTAAGTTTATTATATTCTCAGGTGGTGAGCCACTTATTAGAAAAGATATTTTTCAAATATCTCAAGCTATGAGAGATGCAGGTATTGTTACATATCTTTCTACAAATGGTTTATATGTAAACGATAAAAATGTTGATGACATCATAAAAACATTTAATTATATAGGTATAAGCATAGATGGAATAGAAGATGTACATGATAAGTTTCGTGGATTAAAAGGTGCCTATCAAAAAAGTTTAGCTGCTATTGCCCTTATACAAAAACATGGAGGCAATGCTGGCATTCGTTTTACTATTACCAATGAAACAAAAGAGAGTTTTTACTCCATCTTTGAATTAGCCGAAAAAATTGGTGTAGATAAAATCTATATATCTCATTTGGTATATTCAGGTAGGGGATTAGATAATCTTAAAATTGATATATCTAAAGAAGAAAGGCGCAAATTTGTTGAATTTATTATAGATAAAGCTTTTGAATATATTCGTGATGGCAAAGATATAGATGTAGTTACTGGGAATATGGAAATGGACGCTCTTATATTTTTAGAAAAATTTTCTGAAAAATATCCTGAACTTAGAGATGAGATGATTAAAAGACTCAAAAGTTGGGGTGGAAACAGCGCAGGAAGAAAACTTGGAAATATTGACTGGATGGGAAGAGTAAAACCTGATCCATTCTTTCCATTTTATATTGGCAATATGACTGAGCGTCCTTTTAGTGATATTTGGTTAGATAAAGAAAATGATATACTTACAAAGTTACGCAAGTTTCCTAGAGATATAAGTGGAATTTGCTCTGAATGTGATGTCATAGATATATGTAATGGAGGCTCTCGTAGTCGTGCCTATGCTATTTATGATGATTTATGGGCGCAAGATCCATCTTGTTATCTAACAGATAAAGAAAGAAAAGGAATTTAATGACCAGAGTTTACCTGACAGGCGCTGGACCTGGGGATATTGAACTTCTTACACTTAAGGCACATCGCGTTATCAAGCAAGCAGATGTAATCATTTATGATAGACTTGCAAACCCTGAAATTTTAGAAATGGCAAAAGATGGTTGTGAGTTTGTTTATGTTGGTAAAGAAGATGGCAGACATACCTTGCCACAAGATGAAATAAATGAAGTTATCTATCAAAATGCGCTTAAACATAAGGTAGTCGTTCGCTTAAAAGGTGGTGATCCATTTGTTTTTGGACGCGGTGGAGAAGAGGGAGCATATCTTCAGGAGCGTGGTATTAGCTTTGAAATCATTCCAGGGATAACTTCTGCCATAAGTGTACCTGCTTATGCAGGTATTCCTGTTACTCATCGTGGAGTTGCAGTAAGCTTTCGCGTTGTGACAGGACATGAGTCTCCAAACAAAGAGGTGTCTCAAATACCTTGGGAAAATTTTAAGACAGATGATACCATTATCTTTTTAATGGGCTTACACAATCTTTCAAAAATTGCAACAAAACTCATAGAGATTGGAAAACCCAAAGATTATCCTTGTGCAGTTATTTCAAAAGGTTCTACTAAAGAACAAATTGTCGTTACTGGAACCCTTGAAGATATAGTGAAAAAAGCGAAAGGTGTTCCTACTCCAGCACTTATCATTGTTGGCAAAGTTGTTAAGTTACGCGATCAACTTAAATGGTTTGAACAACAATAATCTTTTTTTAAAAGTTATATCAATCTTCCTACGCATAATAAAGTAATGTAGATACTGTCAAAGCAAAAAGAAAAGTAACTCCAACCATAACTGTTCTTTTTTTTGACTCATCTATACCATATTTTTTTTCTAAATATTCACTAACAACTATCCCCGGATAAATTGAAAACAGGAACATTGGGAAAGTCATGACTAAAATGATGATTAAATCGTGCATATACATATAAATCCAATAAATTTAAAGTTTTTTTATAATTATTATTATATCATATTCATTACTTCTTTATAAGAAGAAATTACACTATATAAAAAAGGAATACAAAATGCGAAACAAATTTTTACAGGTAACACTGCTACTACTTTCTTCTCTAATGATTATAGGATGTAGTACAACAACTAATCCTAATGCTGATTATGTTCAACTTTCTCATAAGATGCCACTCTCTAAAGTACATCAATTAATAGTAAAAGCGGGTGAGGAAGATGGATGGATAATGACTGAATTTACAGACCATGCTGTTTTAGCTGAAAAAATAAAAAATCAATCTTCAAAGGCAGTAACAGTTCATTTTACAGAAGATTCTTTCCATCTCTCTCCAGATAATAGTGATTTAGAGAATGCTATAGAAGATAAACTAAACGGTGTAAAATAAAGGATAATTTTGGATTTTTTCAAATACATACATGCAGTTGGAACGGGTGTCAAAGGTAATCGAGATTTAAGTTTTGAAGAGAGTAAAGATATGATGACTCAAATTTTAGACCAAAGCGTTCCAAATGAACAGATAGCAGCATTTCTACTTGGCTGGAGATTAAAACCTGAAACAATAGAGGAGTTTCGTGGTGCATTAGCTGCATGTGATGCAAACATCCAAAGAAGTGAGGTCAAAAACTCTATTGAACTTGGCTACCCTTTTGATGGAAAAGCAAAAAATCCCTATATATTTCCACTTGTTGCAAAAGTGTTAGAGAGTCATGGGCTAAATCTCGTTGTCGTAGGCGATGAAAAACAACCGGCAAAAGATGGTATCACCATCAAAGAAATTATAACTCAAATTGACCTTACTCCAAATGTACACTATTTTGATAGGAAAAATTTCTTCTCTAAACTACATCAGTTAACAGATATACGAAATAAACTTGGTCTACGCACAAGCTTTAGCACTATTGAAAAACTTTCTGGTGTTGCACAGAGTGATTTTGCTATCACCGGTATATTTCATAAACCTTTTGTTAAAAAATACAGTGAAATTTTAAAAGGAAGATATAAAAAGATTGCACTTATTCAAGGCAATGAAGGCACACCTGAGTTGTTCAGTAAAGGACGACTATGGATGGTTGATGGCAATGAGACAAAAGAGTATATCATTGACCCTGAATATTTTGGTATCCATTATAAAAGATCATGGGAGCAGATAACACTTGAAGACTCCATAGCACAACTGCAAAACCCATCAGATGAGTACCTCAGATTGGCATGTCTTAATGCCGCAGTATATCTTTTTATAGCACAGAAATATAACAGTATTGAGGAAGCTTTTGAAGCTTTAGACTAATGAGAATAAAGACATTGAGCAATATATTTAATGTCAAACTTAACAGCAGATGCATTGCATTTTAGTAACTCGTTTTTATCAAGAATAAAAAGCGCTGGATATTGTGTTGTATACAACATTTCTATAGGGTAACTCTCTTTTTGTCCTCGCCTTACTATAACAAAAACGGCATGCTTACTGATAGCCAAAGATATTTCTTTATTATGAATTATTTTTGCAAGTTCTACATTGCACTGTAGACAATTTTTTTTCGTCAAAAAAACGACTAAAGATTTTCCTGTTTTTAGAGCCTTTGTATGTGCTTTTTCATAAGAACCTTCTATCATAAAAGCATCAGCATAGAAAATTAAAAGAGTACTAATAACTATACTTTTAATCAAACTGCTTCTCTAATTCTTTGATTGTGATAACAGGAGGATCGGTCAATTGAGGATATGCCGCCTTGACTATATTGGTTACCCATTGCGGATAAATTCTAAAGTTGAGTTTTATATCTACATGTAATGGGTACTCTAAATTTTCAGGGAGTATAAATCTTTCTACAACTCTTTTGCCTGCAGGTATTCTTGTATCTTTTAATAATTTTTCATACCGCCAAAAAAACAAACCTACAGGCTTCCCGTTTTTATCGCCAAAAATCTTGTTATAAATGATAGAATTTTTTTCTATATCGCCCTTTTTATCAAGTTTTCCAGTGCTAAATACAATTTTACCATTGCTGTCTGTTACTGTTATATCAAGCCACAACTCTCGAAAATCTGCCGCTCCTGTCGGAAGTTTATGCCCTGCTCCGACATTTTTCACACCAACAAGCAACACACCTTTATCAATTTTTGAATCTAGCTTCGCAGAAGTTTTAAGAAGCTGTATAGACTGTGATTCATTCTCTTTGTTTTTAAGACCAGCAAGGAAATAGTTCCCTCCTGCAAAATAGTGTACTTTTATATCTTTCTTATATTTTCCTCCAAGTGTTGAAGAACCTTGAAGCGGAGAAAATTTTCCTTTTTCCAAATGTGTCATATGGCAGTCTATGCAATCTTTATGTTCCTTGGGATTTTTGGGATTATTAAAAGGTGATTTTTTCCATTGCTCATAAGTTCCAACAACTTCTCTGCCCGAATGCGGCAAAAATTCATTGTGACAAGATGCACAATACTCACTTTTTTTATACAAAGGTTTCATATATTCCGCTTTATGCATCTTTGGTTTAGCATTAATCAGCTTATGACTTATCCACACTTTCATATCTGTAGTAGAGGCTTCATAAAGATATTTTTTTCTTTTTGTCAAATTAAGCGTATAAGAACTGTTTCCTACTGGTTTTGCATCCATTATGCGATGACATGTAATGCATGAAACACCCTGTTCTAATCTATTTGGATGTGCTTTATACTCATTTATAAGATTTTTTGACCCCTTGACAAAAAGTGGTTCAGGCATCACATTGTCTTTCATAAAATGTGTCGTTCGCTCTTGATGCATACTCACGGCACTTGGATTATGACAGCCCATGCACCACTCCCTAAATTTTTCACCTTTGTCCATCCCTGCTAAATTTTCCAATACCATATAATATGGATTTGAATCAGCAAGATGTCTGTGATTAGAATCTGCCCACTGCTTAAATATTTTAGGATGACACTCTTTACATGTAGCAGAATTTGTCCAATCAATACTATGATGGTATTTTGCACCATCAGTAAAAACAATATTTGTCAGTTTTGTCGATTTTGAATAGGAATAACTTGGTGAAAAAAGTAGTATAACAGAAGCAAAAGTAGCAAATCTTCTTGAAAAAAAGAACTTTTTTTGATGCACTACCAAAGCAAGTATTAAAACAAAAGAGATATAAAGATGTATATAATAAAAGAGTGTTCCATATACATCGCCACCACGGTTGCCGATTATAAACAGATATGTTCCGCTTAGAAGCAATAAAAAGAGCACAAAACCGAGCATTAAGCCACTCATACTCTTATATTTCATAATTATCATACTCTCTTTAATATGCTTATATAAAAAAGGCAGTACAAAAAGAATCGTGACTGTTATGGAACCGAATATATGTAAAAATTCTATTACTCGAAAATAAGACCAAGCTATAGAGAAATAATCCATCAGTAATATGCCACTGACGAACATAAAGAGGATATCAAGATTTATATACAATATTTTCATTTGAGCTCCTTATATTCGACGATTTCACCATCAAGTGAGTGTAAAAATGCCACGATTTCATCTATTTGTGTCTCGGTCAATTCCATACTCAACTGATATTTCCCCATAATATGAACAGCTTCGCGTAAATCAAAGACAGATCCATTATGAAAATAAGGAGATGTTTTTGTCACATTACGCAAAATTGGCACTCGAAAAAGTTGTTGATTATTTTTGCCTAGAAATCCACCTTTATTTTCAAAGGGAAAGCGTTGATATTGCTTAAAATTGAAATCAAATGCAGCAGTCTCTCGACCTATATATTCTCTACTAAAAATTCCTGTAACATCTATGATGTGATTATAATTTCGTGTCGGAAATTTTTGAATTGTTTGTCCACCAACGGTTATACCTGTGTGGCATCCTTTACAGCCCAGCTGTATAAAATCACTAAAACCTTTTTTTGCTTCTTCACTCATAGCGGAGTTATCTCCTTCTAAAAATCTATCATAAGCACTTCTTGTCAAGAGTGTTTTTTGGTATACATCTAATGCTTTTGCAACATTCTCAAAAGTCACACCATCTTTGAAAATTCTTTTAAACTCCTGCGTATAAGCAGCACTGTTTTTCAATCTTTTTTCCGCTTCCAGTGATGAGAGATTCATAGTGTATTTTCCATGTATCATAGGTACTATAACATCTAATGAAGTTGTAACAGTACCATCCCACATTCTATATTTTGCCAATGCTGAATTTAAAATAGTAGGTGTGTTGAGATGATTGGGATTTGTTTGTTCACCTACTCCTATCGCCGTTGATAATCGATCACTCCCACTCTCATCTTTTATGTGACATACCATACAATCTGTTTTGCTTCCAGGATGACTTATATCTTCTA
>NZ_JALUKE010000245.1 GCF_027056685.1 Sulfurimonas sp. | reverse complement strand
TACAACTACCATCGAAGCAGCTTCAAATGGTAAAACATATAGAGTTGCCTTTCCACAGGGTCTTCATGGAATTTATCACTATGCATCTTCAAAAGTTAATGCTGCCATTACTTCCATTGCAAGCGGATATGAGACAAAAATGCTCGGTGAACTCTCTGCAAACTTTACAAGACTGGGTGGTGGTGTAGCGAGAGGGCTTGGGATTTTACAAACAGACCTCCTGCAATCTTCTGATAATGCAGAAGCTATTGTTGATGTATCGGCACAAACAGCAGATCAGGCAGCTGAAAATCTTTCTAATGTTGTAGATATTACACAAAGACTCTCTACTCTCGTTGAGCTCATTGCCTCTTCTCATGAGGGAATTATTAGCCTTGAGGGGCGCTCTCGTGAGATTTCTGAAGTTATAGGGCTCATTAAAGATATTGCAGACCAGACAAACCTTCTTGCACTAAACGCAGCCATAGAGGCAGCGCGTGCAGGTGAACATGGTCGTGGCTTTGCCGTAGTTGCTGATGAGGTGCGTAAACTTGCAGAGCGCACACAAAAAGCAACGAATGAGATAGAAATCACCATCTCAACCCTCCAACAAGAGGCAAACGATATGCGTGGCAACTCTGATGAAATAAGTAACATAGCACAGGAATCAAGCTCTGCCATCAATGAGTTTGAAAATGCCTTTACAGAGCTTAACTCTTTGGCAAAAGGTTCCAATACCGTTGCAATTAGACTCCAAAACCGTCTCTTTACAACCCTTGTCAAAGTCGATCACATTCTCTTTAAGTCAAATGCCTACTCTTCAGTCCTTTCACAAAACAAAGATGCAAAGTTCCCTGACCACTACAACTGTCGTCTTGGAAAATGGTACCAAAATGCTGGTGCAGAACGCTTTGGAAAAACTCCATCATTTAAAGCAATGGATGCAAACCATGCAGTTGTACATAACAGCGTCTTTAAAAATATGGTTTTTGTTCATGATGGTACAGTTCTTAAGTATGACCATCCAAAACAGATTACACAAAACTTTACGGTTATGGAGGATGCATCCCTTAAACTATTTAGTGAGCTTGATGCAATGTTAGATGAATATGAGGAATTACGAGAGAAATAGGTGATATTTACCAAACATTAACTTATAATTATTATAATTTCAGCATCTCAATTATGTTTTCCCCCTTTCATAAGAAGAGATAAAATACTCCTATAAATTTTTAAAACAGCTGGGTTTTCCCCCTTTTTACTCTCAGCTGTTTTTCTTCCTAACTTTTTCATTCAAACTTATGCTAAACTTCCTTTATGAAAATTATTCTCTCTACACTTAACTCAAGATTTACTCATAGTGCCATTGGACTTCGTTATATTTATGCAAATATGCAGGAACTTCAAAGTAATACAACTATTTTAGAATTTAGCATTAATGATGCTATACAGACTATTGCCGAGAAGCTTTTACATAATGCTCCAGATGTCATAGGTCTTGGAGTTTATATTTGGAATGCTTCACATATTCGTGAGCTTATTCACATTCTCAAAAAAGTATCTCCTGAGACTATCGTTGTCCTTGGTGGTCCAGAAGTGACCTACTTGCCGTTTCGTGTCAATTATGATGATGCAGATTACATCATTCAAGGTGAGGGAGATTTAGCCTTTTACAACTTATGCAAAAACATCATCTCAAAAACGCCACAAGAGCGTATAAGCAGAATGAGCCTGCCAAATCTAAAAGAGATAAAACTTCCTTACAAATACTACACAGATGATGACATCAAAAACCGTTACATTTATGTAGAAATTTCTCGAGGTTGCCCCTTTGAGTGTGAGTTTTGTCTCTCTTCTATGGATGAAAAGGTGCGTGCTTTTAATCTTGATGAAGTGCTTCATGAGTTTGAAATACTTTGGCAAAGAGGTGCTAGAAACTTTAAATTTGTCGATAGAACTTTTAACTTAAATATGAAATCTGCTAACAAAATTTTAGACTTCTTTTTAGACAAAGAGCCACCCTATTTTGCTCACTTTGAAGTTATCCCTGACCATTTTCCAGCATCACTAAGAGAGAAAATCCAACGATTTCCTCATGGAGCACTGCAACTTGAAATAGGCATACAAACGCTTAATCTTGAAATAGCAAACAACATCTCAAGACAACTTAAACTTGACAAAATAAAAGAGAACATTAAATTTTTAGAGAATGAAACGACAGCACATATCCACCTTGATTTAATAGTCGGACTCCCTGGGGAGAGTTTAGAGAGTTTTGGAAATAATCTTGATGAGTTGATGCAGATGAGTAGTTGTGAGATACAAATAGGCATACTTAAAAAGCTCTCAGGAACGCACATCACACGCCATGACATCACACATGGTATGGTCTATAGCGATATTCCGCCTTATGATATTTTAAAAAATTCCAAGCTTAGTTTTGAAGATATTCAGATTATGAAACGCTTTTCACGATTTTGGGATTTGTTTTACAATAGCGGTAACTTTAAAAGCTCCCTGCATCTTCTTTGGGGTAAAGAGAGTGAAAAACCGCAGGTCTTTAAAAACTTTTATGCTTTTGGTTTGTGGATATATGAACAGACAGATTCTACTTGGAAAATCTCACTCCAAAGACAAGGGGAACTTCTTTTTGACTATCTTAGTGAAGTGAAAAGAGTGGAGATACAAACCATCGCAGATAAGATGCTTCATGATATGATGAAACTCAAAGGGCGTGCAATACCTGCCTACCTAAAACCCTATGCTACAAATTTTCAAGTAAATGCGAAACTAGGAAGTTCAGGTTTCAATAAAAGGCAAAACATTTAAGCTTGATATGTTAAAATATTTAAAATTAATATAATAGAAAAATTAAAGGGAGCGGTAATGTTTGGATGCAGCGCAAAGATAGAAAAGCTTGAAAAAGCATATAAAGAGAGGGTAAAAAGTCTTGAAGAGGAGAATGCGTCACTAAGAAATCAAATTCATCAGCTTCAGTCAAATCAAAATATCATAAAAACAGAAGATACACAAGATGACCGTCTTGAAAATATTATTATCAACAGTTACAGCAGTGGTACAAATTTCCTACAAGGAACCATAGAAGAAAACCTTGAGCAACTTGAAGAGATAAACGAACTTAATGCAAAAACAAATGACAGAATGATAAATGTCAATACTCAAACGCAAGAGATCTCTTCTACTATTGAAAACATTCAAGAGCATGCCAATACTCTTGGAGATGACGCGAACTCACTGAACGATAGCGTAATGTCAATTGCAGAAATCATTAACCTTATTAAAGATATTTCAGACCAGACAAATCTCCTTGCGCTAAACGCAGCTATAGAAGCAGCCCGTGCAGGTGAGCATGGTCGTGGATTTGCCGTGGTTGCCGATGAAGTAAGAAAACTTGCAGAGCGTACACAAAAAGCAACTCAAGAGGTAGAGATAAACATTAATGGTCTTAAGCAAAACTCTAACTCTATGATGGAGATCAGCAACACATTTGCCGATGAGACAGGCAAAGTAATGGAAATTCTCGATGTCTTTGGTGAAAACATCACTATGGTCGTACAAAACAGTAATGAGATAAAAGCAAAAACAGAAAACCTTACAAATGAGTTTAATGTAAGTAATGGAAAAATCGACCATATCGCACTCAAAATCATCGCTTACAAAGCTATTATGGCAAAAGAAGAAGTAAGCATTGCAGATGAAAATAGTTGTCGCTTTGGTAGATGGTTTACGCAAGTCTCATCAACCCTACTGAAAGGAAACTCACATATAGCAAGCATCTCAAAACATCATGCAACTGTTCATCAAGGTCTTAAAGCAGCGATGAAAGAGGCAAAACAGGGTGACTTGAATGCAGCGCTTAATACACTTGAAAAAGTAGAACATTCAAGTGAGGTAGGCTTTGAAGAGTTACTCACTGCCGTACAAGAAGCAACTGCAAAAAACAAATAGTTTACAAAAACTAAATGCTTAAACTCCTCTGGAGTTTAACCCCTTTGTAAGTGCATCATTTATCTCTTTGATGTACTCAGGATTTTTCTTCTCTAGCTCTTTATCAAAATCAATTATGAGGTCTTTATTTGTATTTGGATGCCTACATAGGCGCAATAGGACTTCTGCATATTTATCAAATTCAGGATTTGCTCTAATTCCTAATTTTGGTGCAATCGTGCCATGATATTTTAAAATAAGCGCAAGCGTCTCTTGAAGCTCTTGGGTAGTTGCTTGTCTGTTTCGCACAACTTTTATAAGAGTGTCCCAATCATATTTTGGTTTTGGTGGTCTTGGCGAAGTATAACTCTTTTTTTTCTTTTTTTTTTTACTTTTATTTTTAGATGTATAAATAAAAAACAAAAGCAATATAACAAGTATTGCGCTAAGCCCTGCTATTGATTTTACTAAAAGTACTATATCCATTATTTACTACTCCATGATTTTCTTGAGTATCTATTAAAAAACAAATGGTAAAAAACGCTTCGTTTTTTTCATATACTCAATATAAGCAGGAGTATGGCATTTCCAAAGGCTCTCTTCATAAAACATTTTTATAAACATAGTCACAAAAAGTAAAACATAGACAGCAAATTCATAGTATGTAAAGTAGATTACAGCAACACCAAACATAGCCACAAGAACAGAGAGATACATAGGATGGCGAATGTAAGCATAAATGCCTGTTGTCACAAGTTCACAGTTCTCTTTAATGGTAGGACGGATGTTAAAGTTACCACTTTTATGCTCATAAATTCCTAAAAGACCTATACCTACACCGACAAGAGTAATAAAAACCCCTACATAAGGATGCTGCGTTTGCGTGTCTAATGGTAAAATCATCAAAAAGATGAAAAAAAACTGTAACCCAACTAAAATCCTACTTATCATACGCTATCCTACTTTTTTATTGTTATTATACTTGAAAACACAACAAAAGTAAGTGAAGTCAGCACTGTTACGAAAATAATAGCATAGCCAGTAGGTAAATCAAGGTAATATGAGCCAATAAGTGCGAGTAAAACACCGAGTGAACCAAAGAGTGTTGCAAAGCCAAATGGTGGCATCTTTTTTTGCATAAGTCCTGCATACGAAGGCGCTATAAGCAGAGAAAAGACCACTAAAACACCTGCTGATTGCACCGATGATGTGACAGTTACAGCAAGCATAGTAAAAAAGGTAAACTCTTTTAGCGCTGCGTTTAAACGAGGATAAATAACAAACATAACAAACGCAACGCCTCCGTAAATTGCCAAACTCTTGTAGAGTTCATCACTAGAAGTAAAGAGAATATCTGCCGCACTTAGTTTTGAGAAAAGTTCTGTACCCTCCGCACTTTGCGCCAAAATAAGCATAATAGATGAAATGCCCAGTGCATACAAAAGCCCTATAAAGGCTTCTATTTTTTGCACTTTTTTTGTAGCCCAAGTAATGACGAGTGCTGCTAAAAAAGCAAACAAAAAGGTCATGGCACTTTGGTAGTGAGAGTGCATAAACGCAACACTTATTGCCATTCCAATAGCTGCAATTTGACCAATGGCGAGGTCAGTAAATATAACACCCCGTTTAATGATTTCAAGCCCAAAAACGGTGTGAATAAAGACCAAAGCTATGGCAAGCACAAAGGCTGGCCATAAAAGTTCTACTATTTGCATATTCTATTTGCTATTTTGTTATAAAACTCTTGAAGTGTTTTTGAACCATCAGCACCTAAATCATGAGGAATGATGGCAACTCTTGCACCTGTTTTATCTGCTATAAATTTCGCTGTTTTTCTCTCATGATAAACATCTTGTAAAATTGTTTTTACACCATTCTCACGCATAGTTTGAATGAGTGCTAAAGTATGTCTTGAACTTGGAGCGATTCCGGGAAGAGGCTCAATAGTACCATAACTTTTAATGTTGTACTGTTTCAAAAAGTAGTTAAATAGTTCATGATACTGTACTACTTTTTTGGTTTTACACATCTGCATATTTGCATCATATTTTGTAAGATATACTTGCCACTCTTTTGTAAAGTTTGCAAGATTTTTTTGATATGCCGATTCATGAGAAGGATCAATCTGAGCAAGTTTTTTCTCTATCGCTTTTGCCATAGTTAAAACAATATGTGGGTCACTAGAGTAGTGAGGATTTCCTTGTGCATGAATATCTCCAAATGCACGAGAGACAGAAGTAGGAACATCTATCATATGCACAAAGTGAGACATATCTAAAAAGCCTTTTGCTCCGTTTCTAATCTTAGGATTATTTGCGTTTCTTAAAAGTGGAGGCAACCAACCAAGCTCTAGCCCTCCCCCATT
>NZ_JALUKE010000244.1 GCF_027056685.1 Sulfurimonas sp. | reverse complement strand
GTGTGCTACTTGGTGTGCAGGAGCATTTTCATACTTATCTACAGCAATGGTTTCAAGTCCTAAACGCTGTGCTTCTATGATGACCTCTTTACCAAGTTCACCAGAGCCTAGTAACATTACTTTTTTTGAGTTTGATTTTAGTGGAGCAGAAAATTGCATGGGTATAACCTCTTCATTTTTAATAAAGAGATTATAGCAAAAGTGGATTAAATTACTGTTTTAATCCAATGAGAGTTTGAAGAAGTTGATCTGATGTAGTAATAGTTTTACCATTTGCCTGAAAACCACGCTGAATGATGATGAGCTGTGTCAATGCACGAGAGAGATCAACATTTGATGCTTCAAGTGCAGAAGACTGAATAAATCCACGCCCAGCAGTAGCCGCAGTACCGATGATAGGATCACCTGAGTTGGCAGTTTGAATGTAAACATTACCGCCCTCAGTCGAGAGTCCTTCATTGTTTGTAAATTTTGCCATAGCTATTTGTGCTAAACCAAAAGAGTGCCCATTTGAAAAAGAGCCTATAAGTGTTCCAGACTGATCAATCCTAATACCAACCAAATCTCCACCAGTATATCCATCTTGAGAAATTCCAGAAGTCGCTGAATCACTATCGAAACTTGTCATTCCATCAAATTTATTTGCCGTTCCAAAAGATAAATTAATAGTTTGATTTGGCTTAGAACCATTTCCTGCCGTAAAAGAGATATTAGTAGGATCATAACTTGAAAGTGCTCCACTATCTGTAAAAGTTATCTTTCCTCTTTTTTCATTTTTTGGATCTGTTGTATTAATTTCTCCAGGCGTAGGCACTGTTATAGTTGTATCCCATTGATGTGCAGATGTTTTTCTAAATGCCATACGCACTGTATGTTTTGTTCCTAAAGAATCAAATACATCAATACTGCTTGAATGCGTAGCGGCATTAAAAGCCTGAGAATATGATGCTGAACCAGTTTGTCCTGCAGGCAAAGAAGATTCTAATGCTTTCATACTTGTTGTAAATCTTGTATTTTCTGTAGTTGTTGAATCAGTATATGCTGAAATTTGAATATTCAAATCATTTGCTCCATTGGAATTATCGATTACAAATTTCCCGGCCTTATCTACAGTCACTTTTACACCATTACTAGTATTATTCGCATCATTTTTAATCAAATCTCGTAAATCTTTAACAGTTTTAAATTCATCTGTACCTAATGCTGTACTCCCATTATACTTATAAGTATGTGTTGTATTACCTCCATCATAAGAGACTACTATTCCTTGTCCATCTTTTAAAGATAATGCCTCTCCATTACCATTAAACATAATCCCTAAATCACCAGAAGGAACAGTATGCCCATTTGAATCAGTAACCGCTCCTGCATCATCTATCTTATATGCAGGAGAGTAACTCTTTACAAGGGGACCTGAATTTAGATTTGCTTTTAAAACTATCTCTTGTGTTGGCTGTGCTGGCGTTGTAAGCCCTGGCGCAATATTAATGTCTTGAATTGGTGCAGTAGAATCTACCTTACCTGTATCTGTATCACGAAGCCAACCTTGTGCAATAAAACCATTGTTATCTACAAAGTTTCCACCCGCATCAAATTTAAAGTCCCCATCGCGAGTATATTTATATGTATTCCCTGCATCAGGGGATATAATGAAAAAACCATCGCCTTGACTGGAAACATCTGTATTTTTATCTGAGTTTTGAATGGAACCTTGAGAAAAGATTCTTGTCATAGAAGATACGGTAGAACCAAGACCAACTTGTACAGGATTTTTACCACCAAGTTTCCCTTGTGGTGCAGT
>NZ_JALUKE010000243.1 GCF_027056685.1 Sulfurimonas sp. | reverse complement strand
AATTCTGCCCCCATACGGAATTAAAAAATATATAGATATTCGTACTTCGACGAGTATCAAAAGGTAATGAAATGAAAAAAGGTATTCACCCAGAACTAGTAGATTGTACTGTAACATGTGCATGTGGCAACAGCTTTGTAACAAAAAGCCAAAAACCAGAGATGAAAATTGACATCTGTAACGAATGTCACCCATTCTTCACAGGTGAAGAGCGTATGGTTGATACTGCTGGTCGTATCGAGAAATTTAAAGCGCGTTACGGCAAAAAATAGTCAAGCACTTTTTTTGCTTTCATTAATTCCAACTCCTATTGGAAATATCGGCGATATTTCACTCAGAGCCATTGAGCTTTTGAGTGAAGCTGACATACTCCTTTGTGAAGACACCCGCGTTACAAAAAAACTTATCCATATTTTAAAAGAGCGTTATAACACTTCTTTTAAAGAAAATCAAGAATTTATTTCCCTACATTCACATAATGAACAGGCTTTTGTTGAAAAATTAGAACCCTCTTTTTTTGAGCAAAATATTGTTTATGCAAGTGATGCCGGTATGCCAGGTGTGAGTGACCCTGGACAAGCTCTTGTCTCTTACTGTATCGAGCACTCTTTAGAGTATGATGTCCTCCCTGGTGCAAACGCAGTGCTTACTGCGTTTGTAGCGAGTGGTTTTGGACAAACGCAGCTACTCTTTTTTGGTTTTTTAGACCACAAAGGCAATTCTCGAAGTGCAGGATTACAAAAAGCCTTGCATAATGGTTACACTACTATTCTTTATGAATCTCCACACCGCTTGGAAAAGCTTCTGCAAGAACTTGCGCAAGAAGCACCACAAAGAGAGATATTTTTAGCAAAAGAGCTTACAAAAAGGTATCAAAAATTCTTTCGAGGGACTCCAAAAGAGTTGATAGAGCAGGTTGGAAAAAACATTAAAGGCGAATGGGTGGTTGTTATTAGTGCAAGTCAAACGCAGTCTGAATCTGCCATCAGTGAAAAAGATATTTTAGCATTAGATTTACCAAAAAAAGTGCAAGCAAAGCTCATAAATAAAATAACAGGTGAAAATATTAAAGAAATCTATCAAAGATTATTGTAAAGTAATCAAATAGATACTTTTTTTCGCTAAAATACCCCTATGTTAATTTATGCAAAACAACCAATTTACTATCTAATCAATCACTATCCACAAAAAATTAAAACTCTTTATTTAGCACGAGAGCTTGACAAAAAAGAGTATTCCCGTCTTATGAAAATGGGCTTTGAGATAAAACGCATTCCCAATGAAGCAGCCGTGAAAATGAGCAAAAATGCTAACCATCAAGGCTTTTTAGCAGAAGTTGAAGATTATAAACTCCATAATTATCAAACATTTCTAAATAAAGAGTTTATACTCGTACTTGCTGGGCTTACTGATGTTGGAAACATTGGTGCACTTATTCGTAGTGCCTATGCCTTAGGTGTTGATGGGGTCATTGTTACAGGTGTGAAACATCTTAATATTGAACCAATTTTACGAACAAGTACAGGTGCACTTTTTGATATGCCGCTAGCAGTAGAGCAAAATATTTACAACCTTTTAAATGACTTTAAAATGTCTGGTTTTGTCACTTATGGTGCAGATATGGGTGGCGTGGATATTTGTGATGTAAAACCTGCGCAAAAAAGAGTGTTGGTGCTTGGAAATGAGGGGGAAGGACTCTCTGCACGAGTAAGTGCTAAACTTGATACAATTGTCAGTATAAAAATGGCACATGATTTTGACTCTCTTAATGTCAGTGTGGCAGGTGGAATTTTAATGCAAAGGATGTGGGTATGAGTGATGCGCTCGAAAAGTTAAAAAGTCTAGGTGCTCAAAAAATTTATGAAGATACACATATTCCTGTTAGGCATGTACAAGCTATTTTAGATGAGAACTACGAGGGATTTTCTCGTATGCAATTTCTTGGATTTGTCTCTATTCTTGAAAGAGATTACGACCTTGATTTGCAAGAGATAAAATCGCATGCTATAGAGTATTATGATGCGCAAATGGCGACAGAACCTTTAGCAGATGCTGGTATTTTTGTTACACCATCAAAACAGAAGAATTTCACTATTCTTTATATTGTTGTAGCAATTTTTATTTTTTTAGTGGCTCTATACTATACACTTGGTGTTGCAGATGAAGCAAATAATACCAACAATATTGCAGTACAAATAAAGACCCCTCCAAAACAGATAGTAGAGAAGGAAGTTGTACCTCAAACAAAAGAAATTCCTATTGTGTCCGAAGTTAATAGTACTGAGCAAGAGCAAAATCTTACAAAGCAGGTAGAGCAAAAAGTAGTAAAAACAGTAGAAAAATCAGAACCATTAGAGATTTTACCACGCTCAAGAGTTTGGTTGGGTTACATAAATGTAGCAACAAATAAAAAGCATCAAAAAACTTTTTCAAATGAGCTGGATTTAAACGCAAGTGACGAGTGGCTTTTTATATTTGGACATGGATATATAGATGTTATGGTCAATGGAGAAAAAAGACACTTTAGCGATAAAAATACCTTGCGATTACATTATAAAGATGGGGTTTTAGAGAAAATTTCAACAGATGAATTTAAAAAATTAAATAGAGGTCGTAAGTGGTAATTAAACTTATTTTTACCGCAATGCTCTTGTTTCCATTTTTTACTTCTAGCTTATTTGCTGGTGAGTTGAAAAATGCAAATGCAAATATAGGTGTTAGTGAAGATGATCCTGTAACAGCAAAAATAAAGAGCTTTTTGGATAAAAAAACATACAAGGATAATAAAGCATTTATAAATGTCATTTTTGATCCAAAGTCAGCATATTATATGGGTGATAGAGTTGATGTTGTCAAAATCATACAGACATTAAAAGATAATGGGCTTTTAAACCTCTTTTTTAAGGCACCTCAAGCATTTAGCCTTACCTTTAAAACAAATGGTTCGCCAATCTTTTTTGTAAGAATAATGGATGATGTTTTAAGTGGTATTGGCTATTTTCGTTATGTAACGACGGCTGCACATTTGGATGCATCAGAATTTTCTTGGACAATTAACTTAACCTCTGAATATATGACAGATCCTATGATTTTACAAAAAGCACTACAAAATAATGGCTGTAAAATTATTGACATTTCAAGAAACAGTACTAAAAAATGGACATATATTATAGATATAAACAGTGGTGAACTTAATGTCCCTATACTTGAAGCTAATCAAGAGGTGCAACTTAGACGAGCCCTCTATGCTCACTGGTTTAATGTTTCTAAAATTCGAGCTCTAGAAGTGCATAGTTCGCGTAGGAATCACTGGTACCCTTATATAAGTTACTATGATGCTTCCCTGCATTTGGTAAAACTTCTCAAGCGAGATAAAGTTTATAAATCTATTTCTCTTTTAATTCCAAAAAGTGCAAAATATATAAAAATTACTGATTTATATACGCTGAAAAATCTTCGTGATGGTCTTACACTCTCTCCTACAGGAACAAGATAATTTAGCTCACATTACCTTATTCTAATAATTTTTTGCTAAAATGGCATTAATTATTATAGAGGGCTGAAAAATGTTTGATGAGTTTAAATTTAATAGAGTTGAGAGACTTCCAAAGTATGTATTTGCAGAAGTTAATGATATAAAAATGGCAGAGCGCCATGCTGGAAAAGATGTTATAGACTTTTCTATGGGAAATCCTGATGGACCTACTCCTGAACATATACGAAATAAACTTGTTGAATCTGCCCAAAAAACAAAAACACATGGATACTCTACTTCAAAAGGTATTCCTAAACTTCTTCAAGCCATAGCCGATTGGTATGAGCGCCGTTATGCTTGTACACTTGACCCACAAACAGAGTGTGTGGCAACTATGGGTTCAAAAGAGGGTTATGCACACCTTACTTATGCTATTACAAATCCAGGGGATGTAGCAGTTGTTCCCGATCCTACATATCCAATTCATGAGTATTCTTTTATATTAGCTGGTGGGAATGTTATTAAATTTGGTGTTGAGTTTGATGAGCATTATAGACTTGATGAAGATAAATTTTTTGCAAGTTTAGAGAAGGTCTTTAAAGAGAGCTCGCCTAAACCAAAGTATGTACTTGTAAACTTTCCACATAATCCAACGACGGCAACGGTTACAGTCGCTTTTTATGAACGCCTTGTTGCTATGGCAAAAGAGAAGAGATTTTACATTATTTCTGATATTGCTTATGGTGATATAACATTTGATGGCTATAAAACTCCTTCAATTATGCAAGTAGAGGGAGCAAAAGATGTTGCAGTTGAATCTTTTACACTCTCAAAATCTTACAATATGGCAGGATGGCGTGTCGGTTTCTTTGTAGGAAATAAAAAGCTTATAGGTGCATTACAAAAGATAAAATCATGGCTTGATTATGGGATGTTTACGCCTATTCAAGTAGCAGCTACTGTGGCACTTAATGGTGACCAGACTTGTGTGAGCGATATTACAAATAAATACAATCATCGTCAAGAGGTGCTTATTGAAGCGTTTGGTCGTGCAGGGTGGCATATTGAAAAAAATGAAGCAACTATGTTTAGCTGGGCAAAAATTCCAGAGTGTGTTGCACATTTAGGAAGTTTAGAGTTTTCTAAAAGACTTTTAGTGGAAGCAGGCGTTGCAGTTTCTCCTGGTATTGGTTTTGGTGAATATGGCGAAGGATATGTGCGTATTGCATTGATTGAAAACGATAACCGTATTCGTCAAGCAGCAAGAAATGTAAGAGAGTTTTTAAAGCAGTTTGATGGCTGTAAAGAGAAGGATAAAAAGTAATATGATAAAAGTTGGAATTATTGGTGTTGGAACTGTTGGGACGAGTGTTGCAAATATTTTAAAAGAGAATGCAGATGTAATTTCAGCACGGGCTGGACGAGACATTGTTGTAAAGAGTGGTGTTGTAAGAAATCTCTCAAAAGATCGTGGTTTAGATATTATTTTAACAGATAATGTTGATGATGTTTTAAATGATGATGAGATAGATATTGTCGTAGAACTTATGGGTGGTGTTGATGAGCCATTTGTGGTTGTGAAGCGTGCCTTAGAGAGTGGTAAAGCAGTGGTAACAGCAAACAAAGCACTCCTTGCATATCATAGATATGAGTTACAAGAGTTAGCAGGTAATATCCCTTTTGAGTTTGAAGCATCTGTTGCTGGTGGTATTCCTATAATCACTGCACTCCGTGATGGACTATCTGCAAATCATATAGAGTCAATTATGGGAATTATGAATGGTACTTGTAACTATATGATGACTGAGATGACAAATAATGGCGTTTCGTACGATGCAATTTTAAAAGAGGCTCAAGATTTGGGATATGCTGAAGCAGACCCCACATTTGATGTTGGCGGATACGATGCTGCACACAAACTCCTTATTTTAGCCTCTATTGCTTATGGACTTGATGCAAAACCTGAAGATATTTTGATTGAGGGGATTGAAAATGTCTCTTCTGAAGATATTGCCTTTGCAAAAGAGTTTGGCTATGCTATTAAACTGCTTGCTATTGCGAAAAAAGATAACAATGAAGTAGAACTTCGTGTGCATGCTGCACTCATTAAAAAAGAGGCAATGATTGCAAAGATTGATGGTGTGATGAATGGTGTGAGCGTTGTGGGTGATAAAGTGGGTGAAACACTTTACTATGGTGCAGGTGCAGGTGGTGATGCTACGGCTTCAGCAGTTGTAGCAAACATCATTGACATTGCAAGAAGTGGAAAATCAACTCCAATGCTTGGGTTTAACCGTCCAATGGAGGGTAATACACTGACACTCAAGTCAAGTGATGATATAGAGTCAAAATATTACCTCCGTATCAATGTAACAGATAAAGCAGGTGTTCTTGCACAACTTTCTAAGATTTTTGAGAGTTATAACATCTCCATAGAGACTATGTTACAGCGTTCAAGTGAAAATGGAAGTGCAAATTTACTTATCTCTACACATAAAGCTGTAGAAAAAGATATTCAAAGTATGCTCAAAGAGTTGGAAAAACTTGATTTTATTAACTTTAGACCAGTGATGATAAGAATAGTATAAATTTAGATGAAAATTCTTATAACTGGTGCGAGTTCGGGGCTTGGTGCTGAGTTTGCTCGCCAGTATGCTTCAAAAGAGAATGAACTTTTTTTGCTTGCACGAAGAGAAGAACGGCTTGTTAGACTCAAAAATGAGTTGCAAGATAGATGCAAAAATATTACGCTTATTTGTGTGGATGTGACTGCATTTGAAGCCCTACAAAAAGAGATGAAAAAGCTTCATGATATTGATATGG
>NZ_JALUKE010000242.1 GCF_027056685.1 Sulfurimonas sp. | reverse complement strand
CAAATCCCTCTTTTAAAGAGGCCCAAAAACCAAGTAAATATAATGCAAATATTCCTAAATGGTTTGAGAGTATTATACTTCGTGCAATTTCGCGTAATGAAGACAAACGCTATGAGCATTATTCTGAAATGCTCTATGAACTCAATAATCCTAAAAAAGTTAAACCCTATTTTAATGAAGGTAGTTCGCTTATAGAGCGTGACCCTGCCCTTTTTTACCGTATAGGATTTACAGTCATGACTCTTTTAAATCTTCTTCTTATTGCTCTTCTTTTAAGATAGAAATGTTATTATCATAGAATAAAGGATACGAAATGAATAGTTCAGAAAGCGTAACAGACATTCTCATAAGAACAATCGTTATGGCAGTTGTTGTAGGAATATTTTTCTTTGTACTAAAGAGTGGTAAAAAAAAGAAATAAAGAAAAGAGCTATTGCTCTTTTCCGTTACCGTAATTTTCAAAAAGATAATTTTCAATAATTTTTGCATCTTTTTTATCAATAGGAGCTTTAAACTCTTCAATCATTTTATCAACTTTTCCACGCCAAAATTTTCTTGACTGTGGTCCTTGATTTATAATATATCCAAAAGAGTGACACATCAAACAATCTGCCTGAACCGTACTAAAACCTTTACCCATCTTAATTTCAAATGGTATATATGGAACTTCTACACTACTTTTAACCTGTGCAAAAAGTGCACTTATAGATAACGCTGTTAATAATATTATTTTTTTCATCATTTAAATCCTTATACTACTTCTACATTAACTACTTGAATACCATTGTATTTGTAACCACCACGGTTCCAGCCAATGTCTTTTGAAAAAGGTTGTTCTTCTCCAAGAGAGTTAACAGCTTTTGCCATAATATGTAATTTTCCATATTTTTTAGGTTTAAATCCAAATCTAAATGAACGGTATGCATATCTACCCAAGTCTTCTTTGAGTTGAGCTTCATCCCATGTTTTACCATCATCTAAAGAAATCATTACCTTGTGAATACCATAACCACCATCCCATGCGACACCACGCACAACGACTTCTGAATTATGGTAAATTTTTGCTCCATTTTCAGGGTATCCAATGACTGATTTAACATTCATAATAGTAATTGGCTTAGTTTTTTTCGCTAACTTTTCAGGTGTTTCACACTCACATTCGTTATCTGGAACTCTATACGCTTTATCCATAAAGAAAAGAGATTTATATTTATCTGTCACTGTAATGTTACTAAGCATTTTTACCCAGCTATCAGAGTAATACCCTGGTAATACTAAACGCAGCGGATAACCATTTAAATATGGTAAATCTTCACCATTCATCTCATATGCTACGATAACATGATCATCAAGTTCATCAAGTTCTAACTCTCTAACGAAGTTCGGAGTTTTATAGTAAGCTGCTTTTTCACGACCGTTAAAGCCTATCCATTTTGCACCTTCAATAAGCCCTGCTTTGTCCAAAATATCTTTAAGCCTTACACCTTTCCATCTTGCACAACCCATAGCACCACTGCCCCACTGGATACCACCAGGAATAGGAGTGAATGCGGAACGGCTATTCCCACCACATTGAACAACTGCATTTACTTCAACCTGTTCAAAATCATTTTTTAAATCTTTTAGAGAAATTTTAAGCTCTCTTTGAACCATACCGTTAATATGAATAGTATAAGTATCCGGATCTATATGTGTTGGAATATCTGGAAGATGCCATCTAACAAAAAATTGATCATTTGGTGTAAATTCTTCTGTAAATACAGAGAGTGGCGTTTCTAATAATGGCGGTCTATCTGAATATGTAATAAGTGGTCTTTTTTCAGGAAAAGCATACTTAGACACCTTTCTTGTTTCATTAGGTTGGTGTGTTTCACCTGCAGCTAAAGATGTAGAGCTAAGCACCGCTGCTGAAGCAGCAATTGAAGTTTTAAAAAAATCTCTTCTCTTCATAAATTGTCCTTAAAAGTTATTTAAGTTACGATTTTATCACTTTATATTTAATTAGAGGTTAAAATTCTCAATATATTTTATATCATAATATAAAATAATATTATATATAAGAATCAAATATAAATACTTATACTTATATTTATTCTTGATCTATATCTGAATAACCTTTTTGTATCTGTGCTTTTTTTGCCAATAAATTTGCTTTTTTTGTGATATCTTCACCAACTATATGGTAGTGCTGATGAAGGTTTTCAAGAGATGTATCTATCTTCGTACAAAGTTCTTTAGAAAGTGTATCAAATTTATTGCCCATTGCGTTTAGCTCTTCTTTAGAGTTCATTTGCAACTCTTTCGTAAGAAGATTCAACTGCGCTTGAGACTTCACATAGTCTGATTTAATACGCTCTATCTCATCAATTAATATTTTAAACTCTTCAAATACATCACTCATTCCATTATTTGTATCTGCGAGTTTGTCCATCTTTTTTGAGGAGAGTATCATCTGTTTCATTATCAGTTCACTTTGTGTACGAATATTTGAGAGGGTACTTTCACTTTCATGTAAAGAGGTAGCAACTACACCTGTATTTGATTTTAAAAGAAGTAGCTCTTTTTCAAAATCTTTCATAACCTGAGATAACTCTTCAGTAGTAGAGGTCACTATTTGGTCTGAAACATTTGTAGCAAGTGCAGTAATATTATCTAATTTCATCTGTAATTCTCGTATATCATCTGATATACCAAATCTACTTTCAACTGCTTTTTTTAGGAGTTCTTGGAGTTTATTGTAGTGGTCTTTTTCAGAAATTCGTAAAATATCTATATGTTTATGTACTACATCATCCAGTTTTGGAAGCTGTTCTTCACTAAAGAAAGTAAATGAATTCTTGACATCATCATGCCACGCCTCCACTTGTAAGAACTTCTCTAAAAACTTCTCTTGATTGACCTCAATGGTGCTAAGTGTTTGAATGTCCTCTATAAACTTCTCTCGAATTTCACTCTGCGTTTGCACTGTCTCACTCTGTGCTGCATTCATTCTTTTTTCAAGCTCTAAAATGAAATTTTTAAGCTGGGCAATTTCTTGAACCAATACAGAGCTAAATTCATCTTGTGTTCTTGATTGTAAAGAGAGCTGCGTTTGATGTAGAATATTCATAATAATATATAAAATTACTGCTACAAGTAGCGGAAAAAGTGATTCTCTACTAAGTAGCAATAAGTCATTACTATGCGGATGAATCATAAAGTGAATAATTGAGCTAAGTGTTCCAATGCCAAGCATTAGTGGGGCATAATCTATTTTATTTGGCTGTTTTAAAATAGCAATTTGTCTTAAAAACAGAAGCGCCATCACGCCAAACGCAATGAGTAAATCAGTGTCAAACATTTTGCAATACCTCTTTTGGATTTTTCACTACAGTAGGATGCTCTGCTGAAGCTGAAAAACCCCATGCCGCAAAAATCGATTTTATATGCGCATTTGAAGCACTTTGCATATCTTTTGAATTATCACCAATCATCCATGCACTGTCTTTCATAGCATTATAATCATAATGACCTAATATATAATTTAGCATAGCAGGATCAGGTTTTGAAGCCTGCACTCTATCTGCACCTACTATAAAATCAAAATATTTTGCAACACCTAAATGTGAAAGCATAGTTTTAGCAAAAACAGTCGGAGCATTGGTTGCAACAGAGAGGTAAACACCCTCTTTTTTTAGTTGCATTAAAAGTTCTAAAACACCTTTATAAAGATAAGGATTTTGAGTACATTGCTCTTTATAATGACGCTCAAAAAGTTCTCTATCTCTCGTCTCATATACTTTTGTATTATAAAAAAGTTCAGGAAGATTTCTTACTTCCATGTTAATTGCTTTTACTATAAATTCTTCACTTAATGGAGGTAAATTATGATTTTTCTCTCTTACATAATTGATGGAGATAGTTATATCTTTTTTGGAGTCAATCAAAGTACCATCCATATCAAATATAACTATTTTTTTCATGACTTCATCTTCTCATAAAGTTCAGTAAGCGTATCTACAAAAAGTTCACTATCGTTTGGACAAGAACAGACTCTATACTCTTTAAATCCCAACTCCTCAGCTATCTCTTTATACTCCACACCAAGCTCAAAATCAGTCTCTGAATTATCTATGGTAAACGCAATAGGGAAAATAATGACACCCTTGTTTCGTACAGTTTTAAGCTTATCTTCAAGCGATGGTGTCAGCCACTCCATACGCCCTACTTTTGACTGATATGCCAAATGCACATCATGAAATGCCATTCCCTGCTCTTGCATCATCTCTTTAAGTATCGCGACATGTCTATTTACATGTTTTTCATACACATCACCTGCATCTACTATTTTTTTCGGGAGTCCATGAGCTGAAAATATGATGTCAAAATCACGGTATTCATCATTTCCTACACTCTTTTTAATGCTTTCAATAATAGCTTTGTTGTAAGTGCTATTTTGAAAAAAGTGTTTTATTTCAACAAGTAGAGCAGTTCCACCACTCTTATGATACGCCTCTTCAAAATCTTCTAATGAAGATTTTGTAGTCGTTGTAGAATATTGCGGATAGAGAGGAATCAAATAGATTTTATCTATCTCTTCACTCTTTAATCTCTCTATAACTTCAGTAGCAAAAGGAGGTGTATAACGCATAGCAAAATCAACTACATACTTTTCGCCAAGCTTTTTTTGTAGTTTTTCTACAAGTTTTTTTGTATGCCCTACTATGGGTGATTTACCACCTAATTGTCTATAAATCTCTTGTGAAGATTCTGTGCGGTTAAAAACAATGAGTCCACCCACTAACTTACGAACAAGATTACTCTTCATTGTTAATATATTTTTATCAGCAAACATATTTTTCAAAAACATCTCAACTTCATGAAGATTATTTGGTCCTCCCATATTGAGAAGAATTATCGCCTCTTTTTTCACGCACTTTCCTCTTTTTTCATATAAACCCCAAGCCAAACAACGACTTTTTTTGTTTTTAACAAAGTATGTTTTGTATTTGCAGGGATGAAGATAGAATCCCCTGCTTTTAATTTGTGTACTATACCATCAATTTGTAGTTTTGCACAACCCTTTAAGACAACTACCCACTCATCTTTATCTTTTTGTAAAAATTCTTGTGGTGTTTTAAGGGTATTACTTACTATGCGTTTTATTACTACATTTTTTTTGCTTAAAAGTGTTGTAAAATTTTCATCATCAACTAAAGGCAACTCAAAATCAAAAAGATTAGCCATCTACCTTTACCCTTAAACTAACATCATACATAAACTGTTGCAGAGGCAGCATATCTTCATATATTTCAAAAAGAGTTGTAATGAGAGCTTCACCATCTTCTATAAGGTGTGGGTCTAAAATTTTATATGTTGCCATACCTTTATAAAGAGACAGGTCTGCGTTTGGCATATCTTTGTCAAAACCTTTGGGGTAGCGTTTGTAGCCTTTTTCAAGATGGGTGTAGTTTTTCCCCATCCCTTTGATTTTATGTAAAATATCTGCAAGTTCTTGTCGCTTTGCATCATCTTTTATAACCTCACGAAAAGCATCAAGCATAGGTTTTTCAAACCATCTCACACCGACTGCGACATAGAGTTCCTCTGGGGAGAAGTGCATATAAAAAGAGGAGCTTTGCATCCGTTTGCCAGATCCTTGCCAAAATATTACACCAATACGGTGTTTAATTGGCTCTTTATTTGCACCCATTCTACGGGTATCTCTGTAAATTCTATAGAGTGATTTATTTATTTTTGGTTCTGCGTTTATGGTGGGTTCAAGAGCTTGAAGATGTTCACCCATCTCTACGACAAAAGCGCGAGATGGATTGAGAATAAGATTTTCATACTCACTTTTATGAGCTTCAAACCATACTTTGTTGTTATTGTGACGGATAGAGTCTAAAAAAGGCAGAACCTTTGGTGAAAAACCACTAAACTCCATGTTTGTCCTATGCTAACTTTCTATTTCTAAAGGCAAGTATAATAATAACAAAGACAATTGCATAACTTATAGGTACAAAATCAGGAATAGGAACTGGATCACCTTTTGCGTATGAGTGCATACCTGCAAGGTAATAGTTCACTCCAAAATAGGTCATAAGTACAGATGTAAATGCCATTAAAGAGATTACACTGTAGTTAAAATCATTATAGATAGATTTTATAAATCTTAAATGCAACACAACAGCATAAACAATGATGGTTACAAGTGCCCAAGTCTCTTTTGGATCCCAACTCCAGTATCTACCCCAAGACTCATTTGCCCAAACACCACCAAGAAAGTTTCCAACTGTAAGCATTGCAAGACCTATCATAAG
>NZ_JALUKE010000241.1 GCF_027056685.1 Sulfurimonas sp. | reverse complement strand
TTAGAAAACAACATTGAATTACATTTTCAACATTATACTACAGCAGATTATGCATACAATAAATGGGAAAGTCGATTAAAAAGAATTAATCCAGAAAAAACATTATTTAAATTTAGTGATGGATATTTAGCTACACCTAGTCATATTGAAGAATTCAACAAACTACCTTTCAAAAATAAAATTTGTTTTACAGCTACCCCTTACAAGAATTTACATAATACCATTTATATGGATATTTTCAAAAATCAAAATAATGTTGAACTAGAATGGAAATATACAAATAAATATATAAATATTTGTAAACTTTTGAATACCCTAAAACCTGATACTATAAACTTTCATAAATAAAATTCTTCATATTTATTAACTATCTCTTTGGCTTGAAATCTTTGAATGTGACTTTGAAAATCCCATTCTTTCGTTTCTATAATGATGTCATACATTTTTTTAGCGAAAATCTTAGCATCAAAATCAACAAGATATTTTGCGAGATTTCCTGTCATAATCTCTTGAACGCCACCTTGTGATCTTGTTGCAATTACTTTTGTGTGACAAGTTAAAGCTTCCAACAATACCATCCCAAACCCCTCAGCATATGATGTTGAAGTTAAACATGAAGCATGTTTAATCCACGGATAGGGATTTACAAGTAATCCTTTTAAAATGACATATTTTTCAAGAGAAAGTTCTGCAATCTTTCTTTTAACATTCTCCATATCATGACCATTTCCAATAATAACCAAAGGTAATGTTAAATTATACTCATTGCGAGCATACTTATAAGCTTCAAGTAAAAAAGAAATATTTTTATTTGGTGTAATACGCCCTACACTTACTATATAATTTGTCTCTATATCTGGAGTATATTCATTAGCCTTTTTATTAATATCATCTATGTTTAAAGGATTGTAAATAACATTTACAGATTTAGCTCTTGTTTTAGTTTTTCTTAACACTTCTTCTATTTTTTCTTTAACCCCAGATGAAACTCCTGCAAGATTTTTGCCGCTATAAAGACATTTAATATATAATTTATCTATAAATTTTTCATTTCTAATAAATACACTTTCAACCATTTGAACAACTCTATTGTCTTTATACCACCATATTTCTTCAAATGTTCCATGACCTCGCATCACAATAAGATCAAATTTACCATACTCTTTTTCTATCTGTTTTAATTTCCATCTGAAGATAGGGGTATTTAACATCCCAATATAAAGAAAAAAGCTATTTCTAAAAATACCATTTAAAAATTTAGCAACTATTTTTAATAATGTCCCAATAACTGTTAAGTTTAATCCTCTATCCAGATTAAAATGATGCACTCTAACATCTTTATTTGGCTCTATAGCTCTGTTTTTATCTTTGAAATAAATCAGATGTGATTCCCATTTTTCTTCTGCAAAAGCCTCAGATAAATTTACAGCGACTCGTTCCATGCCTCCTATTTTAAGGCTTCGAACAATCACTGCTACACGCTTTTTTTTCACAATCACATAGCCTCAATTAAATTATACAACTTCTCTAATTGTTTTGAATACTCAAACTTCTGCAAGGCTTTCACTTTTGCTAATTTTGCCATCTCTTTCACCTTTTCTCTATTTTCAAACAAATATAAAATCTTTTGATATAAATCTTCTACCGTTCTATCAAAGAAAAGACCATCTTTTTTATCTTCTATAATTTCAATTGGTCCACCCTTTTTCGTTGCGATTACAACAACTTCATTCATCATGGCTTCCACAACCACAAGACCAAATGTTTCATTCCTTGTTGCTAAAATAGCAACATCACAAAGATGAAAATGTTCATTTACCTCTTTAGTAAAACCAGTAAATATAATTTTATCTTCTATACCATACTCTTTTACTCTATCTTTTAAAGATTGTAGATAGGCATCATCCATAGTATGACCTATAATAAGAGCTTTTATATTTTTATCTTTTAATTTAGACAATGCATCAATCACCATCCACTGCCCTTTATTCTCCTGAATTCTTCCAACAATCCCTACTACAAATGAATCACCTAAATTATATTTTTCTCGAAGTATTTCAACTTTTTTAGGGTCAGGGACAACTTCCTTAACTCCCATATAAATCATTTCAATCTCTGGTCTCACCTCAACAGGGATAAAGTGCGTTAACTCATTAGTTACTTCATTTGTAACTGCATGCATACAATCTATATTTTTATAGAAAAATTTATGATAAAAATCATCTTTAAATCTTGTCATATGCATATTACGAGTTTGTATTATTTTTGGTTTCTTACGACTAAATACCTTTGCAAGAACAACTATAGGCATATCTTTTGTCCAGTGAAAATGAACTACATCAATATCATTATCATCTATGATTTTAGCGAGTCTTTTTGCTGAAATAAAAGGAAAAAATTTATTTCTATCAATGTAATACTTATTACCTCGTATATAATCATCTAATTTTGTTCCATGCGCTACAACAACCTCAGCATGTGATTTTTTTTGAAAATATTCTAAACACTGAACCATAAAAAGTTCTAACCCACCCAAATCAGGAGAAAGACAAACTTCTAAAATTTTTTTCGACATTATTTCTCTACTTTTTTTCAAAATTATATCTATATTTTTTAAACTCTTCTACTTTACCATTAAAGAGTAAAGTTTGGTTTACTTTTGTAAAACCAAGAACTTCTTTTTTTAATTGAGTATCTATCGATTTACATTTGTGATTCTCTTTGTTAAAATTATTTACACTATAACATTTTAAATTTTTTGTTTCCAAATTTAACTCAATACCTTCATTACCTTTCACCATACCTAAAAGACCATTGTAATAATAATCAGCAAAAAATTTCCTATCTCTCATAAGTGATTTACCCGTAAAATTTGGAAAAATCTTTTTATAATCTCCCAGTGTCAAATCTGCAATAGTTGGAGCAATATCTCTTTGTGACATTATAATATCTTTATATTGTGGTTTTATGTATTGTGGAGCATAGACAGCAAATGGAATTTCATAATTTTTTAAGGTTCCTCCGATATATCCACCACAATGGTCTGCAAAAAGAACAAAAACAGTATTTGGGTATTTTTTTTCAACTCGTTGTATAAAACTTCCTAAAGCAAAATCAGCAAAATGAAACACATTGAGCAACTTATTTATCCGACTATCATCTACAAAATGAATAGCTTTTACAGCTTTTGGCAGTTTATCATCATATGTTGTAGCACCATTAATACCAATAACAAAAGGCTCTTTGAGGTTTGAACCAAGCTTTGAAAGAACAAAATTATACAAATCAACATCATGAACACCCCATTGATTCTCCTCATATTTTCGTTTTTTCACATCTTGTTTACCATAACTATATTGAAATCCTAAAGTATTTGCTAAACTTCCTGTCCCACTTGTCTCCTTATAAGTTCCCTGAAAAAATGCACTATTATATCCTCGTTTATTAAACTCATTAATTATAGAGTGGTAATGAAAATCTTGTAGTTGCGTTTTTGCAACGGATTTTCCTAAAGGATTTTGAAATGATACAAGAGTAGCAAACATTCCTTCTGTTGTTCTATGCCCACTTGCAACCATAAATTTAGGTCGAAGCGATTTTTTTAAAATCATATCAAAATTAGGTGTAGCTTCCGCCTTTTTAAATCCATATGGTTTTAAAAATGTTGCACTCCAACTTTCCAAAAAGAAAAAGATTACATTTGGCTTTTTACTTGCAATACTTACATTAGATGTACTATTATTATCAGAGTAGAGAGCATTAAAAACCTTGTGAATTTCTGCCTTATCTATTTTAGGTAATTTGACTGGTTTTAATTTTTCATTTTGAGTAGCAAGTGAAAAAATCATATTATAGACCCCATTTATTGAGAGGCTAGCAAGTCTAGTATCACCAATTTGATTTGCTTGCCAAGGATTCAGTGGAATTTGTTGCCACATCCCACGAACGAAAAAAATAGTTAAAGCTATCAAAAATAGTTTTTTTATCACATATGCCTTATTAAAATTTTCACTTTTATACATAGATAATTTTTTATATATATAAATGAAAGAGATTAGCGCAATAATAAAGGCTATAAAAGAGAGGAAACTATGCTGAGAGAGGGCTGTCATGAACAGAGAGAAAGCATCTGTAAAGATGTCACTAATTTCATAACCTACATGTCTGGATGCCTCTGTAAAATAAAACATATCTCCAATCTGTGCCAAGAACACAAATACAACTAACAGAGCAGAGACAAAAGCAAAAATTTTACTTTTAAAATCAAATAGTGTAGCTAAAAATGCCATGGTTCCACTGACAGCAAAATCAAAACGATATCCCCAGAAAATTGCATATATCTTTTCAGATAAAGAATATGGTTCAAAAAGAGAGTTGAGTGTTGCAAGAAAGACGAGCTTTGTAACAATTAATGTAATATAAGTTAGAAAAAAAACTGTAAAATATAGTTTTAAAAAACGCATAAGTAACCTTTTATTGGTATAATTCTAATTATATTCAAAAGTAGGTTAAATTTTGTTCAAATATCAAGTAATTAACAAAAAATATGAAGATTTTCTTCTTAATATAAAGGAGTATTTTCAAAAAAGCGACCATACAATTCATCAAGCACGCAACCAATTAAAAGTCATCTCTTATGAAAATAAAAAATATGTTGTCAAGGCTTTTAAAATTCCAAATTTGCTAAATCAAATTGTCTATGCATACATAAGAAACAGTAAAGCAAAAAAATCATATCTTAATGCTATAGAACTTCTTAAACTCAATATTTCAACTCCAAAACCCATCGGTTACATAGAATTTTACAGACATAAGCTATTTAAAGAGAGTTATTATGTCTCTGAATTTGTTGAGTATGATTTTACAATTAGGGAACCTTTAAGGAATAAAACTCTTAGGAAGAGAGAAGAAATAATCAAAGAATTTGTAAAATTTACCTATAATTTGCATCAAAAGGGAGTTTTTCACAAAGATTTTTCTGCAGGAAATACGCTTGTGCTTAAAAAAGAAAATAACTATGATTTTAGCATAGTCGATATAAATAGACTCGAACTAAAAACAATAACTCTTGATCTCGCAATGAAAAACTTTGATAAGCTTTGGTTGGACGAAGATACACTTATATTTATTGCAAAAGAGTACGCTCAATTAAGTGGTTATAACGAAAAAGAATGTATAGATAAAATTATTTTTTATGATAAGAAATTAAAAGATTTTGTTCAAAAAAGAAGAAAAATAAAGAAAAGGATATTGGGGAAATGAATATTACCGCTACAATTATCACTTTAAATGAAGCAGAAAATATCAAAGATGTAATTTTATCTGCTAAAGAAGTATGTAACGAAATTATAGTTATAGATTCCCAAAGCACGGACAGAACAAGAGAACTTGCAGAAGAACTTGGAGCAAAAGTAATCATTCAACCATACCTAGGCGATGGACCACAAAAAGCTTTTGGTGTTCAATTTGCAACAAATAATTGGATACTAAGTTTAGATGCAGATGAAAGATTAGACTCAGATGCAATTAATGAAATAAAAAAACTTAATCTTCAAAACACAGAATATGATGGATATTCATTTGCAAGAAAAACCTTTGTTGGTAAAAAACTAATCAGACAGTGGTACCCAGACAGAGTAGTTCGCCTTTACAATCACAACAAATGTATATATTCAACAAGTGGTGGACATGCAAAAGTTCAAACAAAAAATGCAAAAAATTTGAATGCCCATATTCTTCATTATTCTTATAAAAACTATGAAGAGGTTATACAGACTTCTTATAAATTCATTGAAAGAGGTGCTAGATTAGCTCATCAAGATGGAAAAAGAGCTTCCAAAATTGATCCTTTTTTACATGGATTTGGTGCACTTTTTAAATCTCTTGTACTAAAAAAAGGAATTTTTTACGGAATAGATGAAATACATATTGCTGTAATATCTTCCTTCAGTGCCTATATGAAATATGCTTTAATGCTAGAAATGCAAGAAAACAATTCACTAAATGGCAAGTAAATCTTTTCTAACACTCTGAAATAACTCCAATCTTTTTGTTGTATCTCGTGGAAGCATATAATGTTTTTGTAGTTTTTCATCTCCTACACCTTTCCACCTTTTAGCACTCGCAAAATTCGAGTCTCCAAAAAAAGTCAATGTAGCTGTCCCAACTAAAGAAGCTAAATGATAAGTTCCTGTGGAGGTTGATACAAAAAGTTTAAAATTACTAATAAGCTTTGCAAAATCTACAATGCCATGATTTGAAAGATAAAAAACCACTTTTTCATTTTCTAATCTTTTTTGCATCTCTTTACATAAAGCAACTTCATCAGGACCAAAAGTGAGAACTACATCATATTTTGCTTGCATAAGAGTATCACGAATAACTGTTTCATACTCATCTAAATTCCAATTTGCATCAGATGAACCACCAAAACCTACATGAAATGCTATAACTTCTTTTGTAATTTTATTATCTTTAGAAAATTTTTCATAGATTGTTTTACTATCATCAAACTCTAAAAGTGGCTTTGGGTAATTCACATCAATATCGCCAAATATCTCTTGTGCTAAAGCTAAATTATACTCAAACTCTGCCATCTTCACTTCACTTCGTCTCTGTTTTACGCTATGATTGTAAAAGATTTGAGCTATCTTCGTTGCTGGGGCATAACGCTCTTTAATACCAGCTAAAAATTGTATCAATGCCACTCGTGTATTTGAAAAGAGTGTAATGGAAAGATTGATTTTTTTAGATTTTAACTTCTCTGACATTGTAAAAACAGAGCTGTTTCCATCATCAACTACAACCTCATCAATAAAGTCACAAGCCTTTGCCAATGCTTCATTTAATGGTGCAACTAAGACTATAATTTTATTATTTACATTATACTTTTTTAAAATATAAATAGTCGGCAATGCCGTTATAAAATCTCCAAGCTTATCTGTTCGTACAACTAATATATTCATATAGAAATATTACCTTAAAAAGGATATAATTCGCCTTATGAAAACACCTTTTAAATGGGATAACTACTCCGACCAACCAGCACAACTAAAAGATAAAGCATATAAAAAGAGTATGCGTTTTAAAGAACGCTCTTCACTCAGCACTACTTTTATACTATCTCTCTTTTTACTTCCTTTGTCGCTACTCTCCATGCCCTTTGTACGAAGAAAAGAGATAAATTCTCAAGAGTTTTTTTCACTTGGTGTTGATTTTGAGAGAGAACCAGAGAAGACACAAAAGCTCTTAGATGAAATAGATGTAAAGCATATTTTACTGCGTTTAAAACTCTGGGAGATGCAAAAACTCCCTCAGCTAAAAAGTTTCATAGAACAAAACAGCAACAGAAAAATAACCCTAAAAATTTTGCAAGATAGAGAACATATAGAAGATTTAGAACTTACACAAAAAGATTTTAAAAAGATATTTGATGAACTTCACACTCTTGTAGATATTTTTGAAATAGGCTCCACTATTAACCGTGCGAAGTGGGGATTTTTTTCGGTACGAGAGTATCTCAACTTCTATAAGGGTGCGTTTGATTTACGCCAGAAAGAGTTCCCAAACATCAAACTTATAGGAAGTGGTGTTATTGACTTTGAATTTCATTACACAATTCATACCCTCTTTAACTTCTGCAAATGCAAATTTGACGGTATCTCGGCACTTTTATATGTAGATAGACGAGGTGCACCAGAAAATACACAATTAGGCTTTGCCCTCTCCGATAAAATTGCACTACTCTCTACAATGGTCTGGCTCTCTCCAAAAACAAAACATGAGTTGCACATTACAGAGACAAACTGGCCCATCTCAAATACTGCACCCTATGCACCAACAAGTGAACATGAGTGCGTAGATGAATCTTCTTATGCCGACTTTATGCTCCGATACTACCTTCATGCCTTTGCCTCACAGCAGGTCGATTCTGTCTCTTGGCATCAGCTTATTGCACCAGGGTATGGTTTGGTAGACAACAGAGAAGGGATTAGAAAAAGAGATGCTTTTTATACCTATAAATATATGTTCAAAACGCTCAAAAATGCACAATTTTTACGCTTTGATAGTAAACGAGGATATTATATTTTCCAATGTCTTATAGATGAACAACTCCTACAAATTCACTGGTCAGTAAAAGAAACAACCCTACAAAATGAAGAGTTCTTTAGCGTCTATTCAAGAGATGGTCAGCCCATAAATGATACAATGCTCAAAATTGGCTCTTCGCCTCTCTATATTTTCATAAAAGATGTACAAAAATGATAAGACAACTCAATAAAAACTATTTTAATGTAAAACTCTATATGTGGCTTTCGGCTCTATTCTTCTCACTATTTTTTATCTTTTTCCCACAAATAGACATTCAAACTTCTGCTCCTTTTTATAATGGACACTCCTTTTACCTCAAAGGTTCCCTTTTTGAAAGATTTTTTTATAACTCAGTAAAAATAATGCTTATCTCCTTTACACTCGGCTCACTTGGCATCTACTTTTACAATAAAATTAAAAATAAAAATATTTTAGGAGTCAATGGTAAAGTAATGCTCTACATTATTTTAGTGCTAAGTATTGCTCCTGGGCTTATAGTAAATGCAACACTTAAAGATCACTGGGGACGAGCAAGACCTGCAAATATAAAAGAGTTTGGAGGGCATAAAACCTTTACTCCTGCGTTTATACTGAGTGATCAAAAAGGGCACTCTTTTAGCTCTGGACATACCTCTGCTGCGTTTGCATTTGTAGGTTTTGCACTGCTGTCACGAAAAAGACGCAAGTTTTGGATGAGCCTTGCCATTAGTTATGGTGTACTTGTCAGTTTTGCACGGCTGATTGCTGGAGGGCATTTTTTGAGTGATATTTTCACCTCTTTTTTCATCGTCTGGATAGTAACACATATGCTCTATAAGATTATCTTCAAAAAGGACTCCACACTATGAAGATTTTAGTGATATTACCAAATTGGCTTGGAGATGCTGTAATGGCTACTCCTGCCATTGAATTACTAGCTTCTACTTACCAAGATGTGGCTTTTACCTTTGTCGGTAGTTATGTAAGCATCGAGGCACTAAAACACCATCCACGCTGTGAAAAAGCCGTTGTTGACAACACAAAAAAGAGTTCTTCAAGGTTTCTCGCCACTTATAAACTGGCAAAAGAGCTTGGAGTATTTCATATGGCAGTAAGCTTTCGTAACAATATCTACTCCTCTTTACTACTGCGTTTAACAGGAACAGTTTTATGCCTTGCCCGTAGATCTTGGCATTCTCAACTGCTACTCTCACACACTCCAAAGATAAAAACTGACCAACATCTCGTAAAACAGTATTGCCAAATAGCCATGGTAAACGCAGCAGACAAAAACTACACAATTGGGCCACTCAAACTCTACATAAAACCACTTCAGTTTGAAAAACTAACACTCGGCATAAATGCAGGGGCTACCTATGGAAGTGCTAAAAGATGGTACCCTGAGCGTTTCGCAGAGGTAGCAGCCTACTTTAAAGACAAATATGACATCATTATTTTTGGCGGACCAAATGAAGTTGCAATGGCGCAAGAGATAGAAGAGAATCTAAAAAAACTAGGCGTAAAAAACTTCAAAAACTTAGCGGGCAAAACAGACATTCAGGAACTCTGTGCAAATATTGGGGGATGTTCACTCTTTATCACCAACGACAGTGGTCCTATGCATGTAGCAGCTGCATATCAAGTCCCGACAGTTGCCATTTTCGGACCTACATGTTACAAAGAGACCTCACAATGGATGAATGAAAAGAGTAAAATAGTAAGACATGAGCTTGAGTGTTCTCCTTGTATGAAAAGAGAGTGTCCACTCAAACATCATGATTGTATGAAAGGGATTACAGCTTTTGAAGTTATCGCAGCTGTAAAAGAGCTAAAGCTCTAAAAAAGAAATTTAAATCCGAAGTAAAAAGCTTTATTGTAAGTATAATCGCCTCTTGCACCTTGATAATTTGTATTCATAGAACGATAACCAATAGTTACTCTACCATTATCTATAAGTTCTATATCATAACTGACACGATACTCATAATATCTGTCTGCATTCCCAAAACTAAGTACTCTAGGTCCATAGTAAACACTTGCATTCACATACATTGGTACAAACGCAGCGGCAGGAATTTTATATGTTCCCTCAAGTCCTAAAGGAATAGAAGAAAAATCAGTGGTATAGTTAAATTTCACACCCATTCCCACACTAAGACCACTACTAGAAATCGGTCTTTTCATCAAAAAATTTGCTTCATAATAGGGATCATTTTTATATCCATTTGTTGAACTATGAGTATCAGATGCATCGACTATTCTAAATCCTAAAAAAGTAGTATTTGGTTCTACATTTTGATTAAACTGTCCCAAATCCAATTTAGCACTTATCTCTAAATCTGTATCATTTATATTTACCTCTGCACTATGCATTGCAAATGCAGAAACTGCTAACATCATAAGTAATGCAATTTTTTTTAACATTTTTGTCCTTGTATTTTTTCTATAGTTTTTGTTGTACTTTTGCCATCGACAAAATCCACAAGTTTTAATTCACCAGCAAATTCCGTACCGACGACCTCTTTTCCTTCATAATCACCACCTTTGACTAAAACATCAGGCTCAATCATTTTTATTAGATTATAAGGCGTATCTTCTTCAAAAGGAACTACGAAGTCCACAGCTTCAAGAGCAGCCAAGAGATATGCTCTATCTTCTGCCATATTCACAGGTCTTGATGGACCTTTAAGTCTTGAAACAGAGGCATCAGAGTTAAGCCCTACTATCAAAATATCTCCGAAACTTTTTGCAATTTGAAGATACTTCACATGCCCAACATGCAATATATCAAAACATCCATTTGTAAAAACAATTTTTTTACCATTTGCTCTACAACGAGATACAACTGCGTTTATATCTTCAAAACTTTTAATATGTGCATCAGAAGTACTTTTATGTAAAGATGCTTCATACTCTTCTATTTCATCAATAGTAACCGTTGCTGAACCAATTTTTCCTACAACAACACCTGCTGCAAGATTTGCAAATTTTGCAACTTCATCAATAGATTTGTCAATGCTGAGTGCAAACGCAATAGAGGCGATGACCGTATCACCCGCACCTGTAACATCAAAGACCTCTTTTGCAACAGTTGGAAAGGTTTTTACTTCACTATCATAAATTCCAATTCCATCCTCTGAGAGTGTAATAAGTGAAATATCCAAATCACACTCATTTTTCAGCTTCAAAAGTGCAGCCTTAAGCGATACATCATCTTTTATATCGATGCCAGTTGCCAAAATGGCCTCTTTTTTATTTGGTGTGAGTAAATATGCGCCGCGGTATTTTGAAAAGTCATTTCCTTTTGGATCTACAAGCACTTTGATATTTTTTTCATCGGCTAACGCTATTACGCCCTGACAAAGAGATTCAGTCAAAACACCTTTACCATAATCAGAGAGAATAATCGCATCATATTGGCTAAGTGTATCTGAAATCTTTTGTAAAATTTCAGATACAGATGCCTCTTCAATATCTTCCTTACTCTCCTTATCATAACGAAGAATCTGCTGACTCACCGCAATAACACGGCTCTTTTTCGATGTCTTTCTCCCCTTTTGAAAAATAAGTTTTTCACTCTCAACTCCAATGGCTTCAAGCATACAAAGGAGCTCTTTACCATTTGCATCATCACCTATGACGCCACTAACACTCACCTCTGCACCAAGTGCTTTGAGATTGTTTACAACATTACCCGCACCACCAAGAACAGTTGTCTCTTTATTAATATCCACAACCTGCACGGGAGCTTCTGGAGATATTCTCTCACAACTTCCCCAGAGATAGTGGTCTATCATTAAATCCCCTATCACTAGAATTTTTGGTTTTGCATCTTTAAAAATCTGCATAATCTACTTTTTCACTTCAGTTTCATATATTCGTTTTATCTCAGGTACATACGCTTTAATCCCATCTTCCATCTCATACGCAGCTGCATATCCTAAAGCCTCTTTTGTTGTTGCGACATCTGCTTCTGTATGAAATTGGTACGAACCAATAAATGGATTTGGAATATACTCACACTCTAAGGAAGTGCCAAGTTCTTTTTGAAGAATATCTACGATGTCTTGAAAACTTCTCGCTTTTCCTGTTCCTACATTATATATTCCGCTTGTATTTGGTTGCATTGCCTTGATGTTAGCTTGAATAATATCTTCAATATAGATAAAATCACGAAGAATCTTATCACTTCCCTCAAAAAGACGAGGATTTTTACCAGCTAATATTTGATGACCAAACTGTAAGACCATTGAAGCAGTTGTATTTTTAAAGTACTCTCTTGCTCCATATACATTAAAATAACGCAAGCCTACTATGTTTATATCACACTCTTTCATATATTCACGAGAGAGATGATCCATGGAAAGCTTAGAAAAACCATAAACATTATTTGGTGCTTCACGCCCTACTCTTTGTGGGGACTCTGCATTTCCATAAGTTGCAGCAGAGGAAGCATAGATCATATTTGCATTATGTGCTACTGCCAAATCAAGCAAATCTTTATAGGCATTGACATTTGTCTTTATCATCAAATTTTGCTCTTGCGCAGTTGTATCAGAAATTGCTGCTTCATGAAAGATGTAGTCAAAATCATAATTTACTTCTAAATCAAGTAGCAAATCTTTATCGTTAATATCTCCACTTATAATCTCACCACGAAAACCAATAAGATTTTTAAAATGACCAAAACTTTTGAGATTACCATTACTTAATGTTTCACCACTTCTAAAACTATCTAAAATAACAACCTTTGACTCCGGATGATTTTCTTGAAAATAAAATGCTAAGTTTGAACCTATAAAACCCGCACCACCTGTTATTAATATTGCTTTACCTTTTAAATCATCTTCTATGTATCGCATCTTCACACCTATATAAATTTATTTTAATAAAATGATACCTTTAAATTCATTAACAAGTATTTAAGAATAGAACTTATATAATGCATACGAAACTTTATATTAAGGAAATAAAATGAAAAAAATCGTAATCGCTTCAATCGCTGCTTTAGCAGTATCTTCAGTAGCAATGGCTGCTGTTAACACTGCTGCATGTGCTGCATGTCATGGTAAAAACTTTGAAAAACACGCTATGGGTAAATCAAAAATTGTTAAAAATATGACTCATGCTGAAATTGCAACAGCACTTAAAGGCTACAAAGCTGGTACTTTTGGTGGACCAATGAAAGGTGTTATGAAAGGGCAAGTTGCTCGTTATTCAGATGCTGATTTAGAAGCAGTAGCACAAACTATCGGTAAATAATTTCTGATACTTGAGTTGCCCCTTTGGCAACTCATCTTCTTTAACCTATTCTGGTCTATAATCTTTTTTCTTTAACTTCTCTTTTTTTCGTTCTAAATTCGCAGCGTCATTAAGATCTTCTTCTGTATCAAATTTAACAGCATTTAAAAACTTCTCTTCATCATCAAACTGTCCTTTTTTAATAGCCCACATCAACGCTACAACAGCAATGCTTCCTAAAAAAACTGATACACCTAACATCATAGCAATTACCCATGAACTCATATTTTAATCCTTATATCCAAATTTTATACGCATCGAATTACCAACAACAAGCAAAGAACTCACACTCATTGAAATAGCTGCAATAAGAGGAATAATAAATCCTGCCATCGCAAGGGGAACGGTTATAGCATTATATACAAATGAAAGCGCTAAATTCTCTTTTATCATTCTAAATGTCTTTTTCGAAATTTTAAAGCTATCATAGAGAGAGCTAAAAGTATCATTAAGTAAAACAACATCACTTACTTCTATGGCAATATCACTTCCATTTCCCATAGCAATAGCAATATCACTACTAGCAAGTGCTAAAATATCGTTAATGCCATCACCAGCCATCACCACTTTGTTACCCTCTTTATGCAGAGTCTCAATATATAGTGCTTTTCCTTCAGGAGTCATCTCATATTCAAAACTTTTAATACCGACCAACTCTGCCACTTTTTTCGCACTTCTTTCATGATCACCCGTAAGCATTATAACAGCAATACCAAATTTTTTAATCTTTGCGATTACCTCTTTAGCATCTTCACGAGGAACATCAAAAAGCTCATACTTTGCCAATAGTTCTCCACCATAAGCAAAATAAAATTCACTATTTTCACTACTGCTTTGAATATCTATCCCTATAGTGTGCATCAATTTTGCATTACCACCAGCAAGCATTTTACCATTATACATCGCGGTAATACCTTGAGCAGGCACATTGTTTAAACTTTCAAGCTCAAAACATTCAAGAGTGTCATCAAAAATATAATTTTGAACCCCTCTAGCAATAGGATGCTTAGAGTTAAGCAGTAATGAATTAAGAAGTGACTTATCAAACGCAGTCCAAATCTTTTCATTAACAACAGCTGGCTTGCCTTGTGTAATTGTCCCTGTCTTATCTAACACCAATACATCAATATTTGCCATAGTCTCTAATTGTACTGCTTCTTTAAAGAGAATACCCCTTTTTGAAGCAATAGAAAGACCCACTAAAGTAGCAACGGGAGTAGCAAGGGCTAAAGCACAAGGACAGGCAATAACAATGACAGAAATAGATATCATAAATGACTGTTCAAAATTTGATGAGTAAAGTAACCAGCCTATAAAAGTAAAAAATGCCAGTGCTAAAATAATTGTAGAAAAATATTCACTGATCTTATTTGCTAGTTGCTGAATATGTGGTTTATTATTCATAGCATTTTCAAGTAAAGCAACAATATTACTCATGGTTGAGTGTGCAAAATCTTTTGTCGTTTTATACTTTACATCAGCATCAATACTTACCGTACCACTAATGATTGTATCACCAATAGATTTAAAGATTGGCTCACTTTCACCATTTAAGCTTGACTCATCAAAATTACCTTCACCATTTACAATTTCACCATCAATTGCTACCCTTTCACCAGTAGAAACCAAGACTACTTCACCAACACCCACATCATTAACATTCTTTGTAACAATATTTTCATTTTCCACAACTTGTACATCAGTTGGAAGGTGTTTATTCATAACATCTAAAGTATCAGCAACACTTTTTTTACTCAAAACTTCTAAAAATTTACCAACCAAGACAAAGGTAATAATCATCGTAACTGAATCAAAATAGGCTTCACCACTACGCGTTAAAGTAATATAAATAGAATATATGTAAGTTAAAAAGGCTCCTGTAGCTACCAAAGTGTCCATATTAACAGTTTTAGTTTTCATACCATAATATGTTCCACGAATAAATGGCCAACCACTATAAAAGAGCACTGGAGTAGAGAGTACCCACTCTCCAACATTTAAAATATGTTTAATTTCTGGAGTTATACCTGTAAAATACCCTGCATACTGTGCAACCATAATCGTCATCATATTCATAGTTGCAAAAATTGCAACTGCCATACGCAAATAGTAATCTTTTCGCTCTTTATTCGCTTTTACCTCTTGTAAAGAGGCATCATAAGGAAAGGCATCATAGCCAATAGCACGAATCATCTCTATAATATTTGAAAGTTTTACATTGTCATCATCCCAAATAATTTTTGCTTTATTATTTGTATAATTAATATTTGTAGCAACTACACCATCCATATTTGTTAAAGCTTTTTCATTAAGCCAAACGCAGGCAGCACAATGAATACCCTCAATAATCAAAGAAACTTCACTAAACCCTTCATTATTAATAGAAACAAAACGCTGGTAAAAAGCTGGAGCATCAAAATTTGATGCATCTTCAAACTGTGATGATGGTGGGGCAAGTTTGTTGTCTCCTAATTTATCATAAAAACTATCAAGTCCTTCATCAGAAAGAAGATGAAAAACTCCTTGACAACCGTTACAACAAAAGTAGTGTTCACCATCTTGTATCATAACATCTTTTGAAAATTCTAAGTGACAATGTGTACAAGCAATTTTATCTGACAATTTCAAACTTCCCTATATCTCTATTTTTTTCTATTTTATCCCACTTCTCTATATAACCATTCATACAAATATAAACACCAAATTTTGTTGCAGATTTCAAAAATCCCATAGCAATACCTAAATTCAGAGTTGCTTCAATATTGTCTATCTCAAACGGTTTCATAGCCCCCGTAAGAACTATAATTCTATCATCAAATACTTCATCTAAAAATTCAGCACTTAAATGCATAGTATCAGTCCCATGAACAACTAAAAAATTAGTTTCAGAAGATTCTAAAATGATATTTGCAATCATTTTTCTATCATCAACACTCATATCTAATGAATCTTTATAGACAACACCAGCTAAATCATACTTAGCATACACACTCTCTAATATTTTTTCAATTGCATAATTATCGTAAGGGACTTCTAATTCGCCTGTTAATTGATTATATCTTTTATTGAAAGTTCCACCACTATTTAAAATTAACATTTATCTTTCCATATTTCATCAAATTTTTTTATAATTTTCGTTGCTTTTGAACTTTTAATATCATAAGAGGGATTAAAAAGATATGTTTTTTCAATACCTGCATTGAGTGCAGATTCTATGTCTCTCTCTTTATCACCAATAAGAATTGATTGAGTTAAATCAATATCAAACTCCTTAGCTGCCTCTAAAATCATTCCTGGTTTGGGTTTACGACAACTACATTCACCAGAAATATTAGGATGATGAGGACAAAAATACACCTTTGAAATCGTAATACCATGTTTTTTAAACGCAGTAACCATCCAGCTTGTAAGCTTTAAAAAATCTTCTTGGGAATAATACTCCCTAGCAATTCCTGATTGATTTGTTACAATAACAATCAGATAACCTAAATCTTGATAATATTTACATAATTCAAAAATACCATCAATAAATTCAAAATCACTCTCTTTATAAAGATAATTTTTTTCTATATTTATTACGCCGTCCCTATCTAAAAAAAGAGCCTTTTTCATAAACTAATTTTCTACACCATCAGCAAAAATCTCTTTTTCAATAATATCACATAAAATATGTCCAATAAGTATATGAGATTCCTGAATACGAGGAGTTGAATCAGAAGGAACTACAAGTGCATAATCAGCTATCTTCGCCATTTTACCACCATCTTTTCCAACTAAAGCAATAGTTGTAATACCTTTTTTCTTAGCACTTTCAAATGCATTTACAATATTTACAGAGTTTCCTGATGTAGATATGCCTATAAATATATCCCCATTTTGTCCCATACCCTCAAGTTGACGAGAAAATACAAAGTCATAGCCATAATCATTTCCAATGGCAGTTAAATTTGAAGTGTCAGTCGTCAGCGCTAAGGAAGGAATAGAAGGGCGATCAAATCCATAACGACCGACAAGTTCTGCAGCAATATGCTGTGCATCTGCCGCACTTCCACCATTTCCTGCTAAAATAGTTTTTTTATCGCCTTGATAGAGCTTTACACATAATTTTGCAACTGCTACAATATTATCTAAAAGTGCTTCATTCGCATAAATATCCTGTTTCGCTTGATATGATTTTTTAATTTGATCTTTAATATACGCTTTCATAAAATATCCTAAAATAATATATGAAATAGTATCATAAAGAAACTAATAAAAAAGACATAGAAATATGTAAAATAGATTCTAAAATATTATAGAGGCAAAAAATAAATAAGTAATTAGAGAATAAAGAGTGAAGTAAAAGTGAATAAACGATTAACTAGGCAGCGACCTACATTTCCACACCTGAAAGGTGCAGTATTATCAGCGATGAGAGGCTTAGCTTCTGGGTTCGGAATGGAGCCAGGCGTTTCCCTCTCTCTATAGCCACCTAGACAATCAAAGCTAAAGACACATAGTATGTGTACTTAACTTTGACTGTAATCAGTTCAAAGGGGTAAATAACATTGTAAAATCAACAAAGAGTAAAAACTCTAACTAAATAACTTAACATATCTCTTATTAGT
>NZ_JALUKE010000240.1 GCF_027056685.1 Sulfurimonas sp. | reverse complement strand
CTAGTAGAGCTTACTGAAGCTTCATGTTGTGGAGCTTCTCATCTTCAAGATTACGATGAGTTTTTATCTCTTGTTTTAAACGCTAGAAATATTGCCTATGCAGAAAAACAAGGTCTAACAATGGTTACTATATGTAACACTTGTCAACTTAATACGGCCATGACAAAACATAAACTCGATAACGATGAAGCACTAAAAGCAAAAGTAAATGAGAAACTTGCTGAAATTGGTTTAGAGTATAAAGGTACTTCTGCTATTACTCACTTTTTGTACGCTATTATTGACGATTTTGGTCTTGATAAAATCAAAGAGATGGTTGTAACACCACTTAGTCAATTTAATATTGCTCCTTTTTATGGATGTCATAATATTCGTCCTTCTGAGCTTCAAAATGAGACACATAACTCAAAAGAAAATCCATATAACCCTACTTCATTAGATGACTTAATCATTGCATGCGGTGGAAAAAATGTTGATTATGAAGAGAAAAATAAATGCTGTGGTTTCCATGTTGAACTTCAAGCTCCTCACACAGCAGCAGTTTTGACTGGTAATGCAATTGCTGGTGCAATGGATGGAGATGCGGATATGATGGTAACACCATGTCCATTGTGTCACCTCAAACTTGATACTCAAACAGCCCATGCAAGTGAAGCTATTGGTCGTGATGTAGAACTTCCTGTACTACATATGCAACAAATGGTAGGATTAGCACTTGGATGTTCTCCTGCAGAGCTTGGTTTGAACCATCACTTAGCAAAAGTAGATTTCGTTTAATCATAACTTTTTTCAATTTCATCTCTTTTAGAGATGAAATATCCTCCCTAAAATCTTAATCGTTGGAATTATAAATGTCAAACTCAATAGAAATAATCTCATGGAATGTCAATGGAATACGCGCTGTAGCAAATAAAGAAGCTCTTCAATGGATAGATGAAAGAGATACTGACATCTTATGTTTGCAAGAGATAAAAGCTCAAAAAGAGCAGATACCTAAAAATCTTTTTGAAAAAGAGTTTGACGAGGTAATTATAAATTCAGCAGAAAAAAAAGGATATAGTGGAACAGCTACCTTTAGTACAATTAAAAGTGATTTTTACTCTACCTGTCCTGAGATTGATTTTACTCATGAGGGGCGTATTGTAGAAACACACTATGGTGATATTGTGCTCTTTAATGTCTATTTTCCAAATGGTCAAAGAGATGAAGAACGCCTTGCTCATAAGATGAAATTTTATGATGATTTTTTAGAACATTGTGAGCGTCTACGAGAAGAGGGAAAAAGTATCATCATCTGTGGTGATGTAAATACTGCCCATAGAGAGATTGACCTTAAAAATCCAAAAGCAAATGAAAAAAAATCTGGTTTTTTACCAATAGAAAGAGAGTGGATAGACAAGTTTTTAGATCATGGATATATTGATACATTCCGTTATGTTCATGGCGATGAAACAGATAAATATTCTTGGTGGTCATACCGTGCAAACGCAAGGGTAAAAAATGTAGGCTGGAGAATTGATTACTTTTTCATCTCTGAAGATTTGGCAGAGAACCTTGAAGATACTTTCATACTTGATTACATTACAGGCTCTGACCATTGCCCCGTAGGCATTAAAATTACTATATAGTATTTTATATAGTAATCTATTTAGCTTTGGGACGAAATGCTTTAATAACATCCTCATTTGTCTCAATAAATGGACCTTCAATCAAATCTATACAGTAAGGAACAGCAGGAAATACAGCATCGAGACATTCACGAATGGACTTTGGTTTTCCAGGAAGATTAATTATAAGCGATTTTCCTCGTATGCCCGCTGTTTGACGAGAAAGAATTGCCGTTGGCACATACTGCAAACTCACTTGACGCATCAACTCACCAAAACCTGGCATCATCTTTTGACATACATTCTCAGTAGCTTCTGGTGTCACATCACGAAGTGCAGGACCTGTTCCACCTGTAGTAACTACAAGACAACATCCAGACTCATCACAAAGCTCTTTCATAGTAGCTTCTATCTGTTCTTGTTCATCGGGAATACATCTATAAACTATTTCAAAATCACTTTTTAGGTAATCTTTCATTGTATCTTGAATTGCAACGCCACTAATATCTTCATAGATACCTTTACTTGCTCTATCACTTGCTGTTATTACGCCTATTTTTATTTCAATCATTATTCATTATTCCTTTTTATAGTTTGTATTTTTTTAACTTTTTGTTTATATAATTCCAAACATACTTACATCAGAAATGTAGTATATAAATGTGTAAAATGGAGAGGCTCAGACCGTAGGGAGGATTTGCCCTCGGAATTTTACACATTTATATACGGAACCACATCAGACAAATTGCAAAAAGTGATTTGCGTCTTTTATATAGGTTACTGTTGCAACTTCTAAAAAAAAAGTTCTTGCTCCATTTACATCGATAATCTTATCTCTACCACCAAGATAAACCTCAATAATAACACCTTGATTTACTATCTTTTCTAACGCTTCCCTGCTCCACTCATAATAAAGCAATTCATTTAATTCATCTAAACTACCCTCAATTAGCTCTACTTCTTGCACTTCATAAGGCAGAAAACATGACTTAATAAACTCTTCAATATAAGCATCACTACTGCGTTTAAAAGAGAGTGTCTGTAATCTTTTAAATTTACTGTCTCTGCATTGAAAAAAAGCAGGAGAAAAAAGTTGTAATCTGTCAACTCTTTTACCATCTTTTAAAGCATCTTGCACATACTCAAATGCTTTGATCGCACCATAAGAGAAACCACTTATACTAAAATCACTTTTACTTATAAAATCATCAAAAAAAATGGCATCATTTTGTAGAGAAAATCCGCTAAAAAATTTCATCTAAATACTTTTTGACCTCATTTTTACTAATACTTTCACGCTCATACAAAACCTCTTCCACTTGTGCCACTAAGCCCTGCATAGAGAGAAGTAAATCTTTTGTCTCCTTATAAAGACGCTCCAAAATCAACTCCTGCTCACCCTCCGGTGGTAATAAAGTAGAAGCCATTCCATATTCATTACACATTTTCACTACTATATCTTTTGCTTGAAGCAAATCTTCTCTTGCATTATTTGAATGCTCAGAATATTTTATATCACACGATGCCATACCCGATAAAAACATACGCACACGAGACTCAAGTTCTTGCTTAATAAAAGGCTCATCCGTCTGTGGTGTCAAATTTTCATTAGATAACATCAGCTTTTCAAATGGTAAATCATAGTAAGTTGCCACTAAAACTTTTCCTGCCTGATAAGTAACACGAAAAGCCTTTTGCTGCTCACTTAACATCTGAAGCTTTTTCTTTCCAAACATCACTTTGTCTTTTACCTGATAAAAGTGCTCTAAAGTAACATGAAAATCATTTTGACGCAAGGCTAAAAGTGCTGCTTCATTGACAAGTGCTGCTAGTGCCGCTCCGTTAAAACCAACTGTCATATTTGCAACAACCTGAACATCTAACTCATGAGGAACTTTATCTAAATACTTTAGTAAAATCGACTCACGCTCTTTTTTTGTTGGTAATTCTACAAATATACGCCTATCAAATCGCCCTGCACGCAATAGTGCAGAGTCTAAAACATCTATTTTATTTGTAGCTGCTATAACAATAACACCACTTGAACCTTCAAATCCATCCATCTCGGTTAGTAGCTGATTAAGTGTAGCTTCTCTCTCATCATTTCTATTTCCATCGCGTTTTTTACCAACAGCGTCAATTTCATCAATAAAGATGATAGAGGGTGCATTTTTTTTCGCAGCTGCAAAGAGTTCATGTACCCGTTTTGCACCCATTCCAACATAAATTTGAACAAAGGAAGCACCACTTTGGTAGTAAAAGGGAACCTCTGCTTCATGTGCTACTGCTTTAGCTATCATCGTTTTACCAACACCAGGAGGACCCACAAGAAGGACACCCTTTGGCATACGCGCCCCAAAACTTTTGTAGCGCTTTGGATTTTTCATAAAGTCAATAATCTCTTCAAGCTCAATTTTAACATCACTAATGCCACCAATATCTGCAAAGCTTACATCACTTTTTATAGCCTCGATTATAGAAGAATTTTCAGACATTAAGGCTGATGGTGTTGCACTGTTTTGCGATTGTACTTCATCACCAAAGCGAAAATTCCTTTTTTGAAAATAGCGAAAAATTAAAGAACCAAACCCTAAAAAAACGACAAAAAAGAGTATGTAGATTAAAATATTTGCCTCAGTACCTACTGTAACTTTATAATCAACAAACATTTTGGGTGTTACTTGAGATGAAGGAATCCTATAGTACCCTGTATCTGTTTGTAAAAATACATACTGTTTTGTTGCCACTATCTTTTTTACACTCTTATCTTGTAAGAGTTGATTTGCCTGAGAGAGTGATATTGGCTGAGAATTATCTCTAAAAATTGCAAAAAGTACAAGCGCAATGATAATAAGTGCAGAAACATAGAGTGCTATACGATTTGTTTTAGACTCTAGCATAATTAAAATCCTTTTTCACCTCATAATTTTCAATATTTAGCCAATTTCCGACTAAATCTTCTTTAGATTCTACAACTATTTTATTAAAATGTTGGTCAAGTCCATGATAGAGACCATCTTTATATGACTCTATCAAGACATCTAATGTACCATTATATGCATCTCTAAACGCAAGATTTTTTGCATAAATCAAATCTTGTAATTCATGAAGTCTTGCTTTTGCAACTTTTCCATTTACCTCTGGCTTCATCACCGCTGATGGTGTACCATCACGCTTCGAATAGGTAAAAGCATGTATATGCGTCAAAGGTAACTCCGCTGCGTTTAACATAGCTTCACTCCAAAGTTCTTCACTCTCTCCAGGATGCCCAGTAATAAAATCAGTTCCTATAGCATAACCTTTGTCTGCTAAAAATTCAAAAAGTTCTCTATCATATTTGTAAACATTGCGTCTGTTCATAAGTTTGAGCATTTTTGGCGAGGTATGTTGTAGGGCAATATGCATATGCTTTTCCATCCACGGCTCATCCAAAATTTCTTTAAACTCATCCCCTATTTGAATAGGTTCAACACTTCCAAGACGGATTCTTCGCACACCTCTAATTTGAGACATTCTTTTCATAAGTTTTGCAAGTGAAGTTCTTCTGTCTTGTCCGTAACTTCCCACATTTGTACCAGTAAGTATAAACTCTCCAAATCCATTGCTTGCAAGTCTGCTTATCTGCTCCAAAATCCGTGACTCATCCATACTTCTTGCATCTCCACGAACATAAGGTATAATGCAGTAAGAACAGCGGAAATTACACCCCTCTTGAATTTTTATAAATGCCCTACTCTTTCCAATGAACTCATCTACCACCATATCATCTACATGGTTTAAGTCACCTGGTTCATAAAAAGGCTGCTCTTTTTTAAGTAATGTATCGATTTTCTGCTTTTCACTCTGTCCAAAAACACCATGAATTCGATTTTCTTTTAAGAGTGATTCTCCTTTAGTGTGTGCCCCGCATCCTGTTAAAAAGAGCTTTGCATCACCATTATGTTTTTCAACTTGTGAAATGTAAGAGCGAACATGTGTATCTGCACCATTTGTAACTGTACATGAATTAATGACAATCACATCTGCTTCATCTTCATTTTCTGTTATGTCATACTCTTTAAGCGAACTCATCATAACTTGTGAATCATAAAGATTTGTACGACAACCGAATGTTTTAAAGTAAACTTTTTTCTTCATTTTATACCAACTCATGATTATGTTCTATTGCATTTTCATTATGCATAGAGACATTTAGTTTTTGTGTAGGGTAAGCTATGGTAATATCATCTTCTGCATTAAAAGCATCAACAATATCAGCAGATATAACACTTCTCAATGTTAAAGTACCATACGCATTCGTTAAATACCAAGCTTCAATATCGAGACCATTTGACGCAATAAACGAGTAGATTCTTGGCTCAACATTTGTATTTTTTAGACTATAATTTTGTCGTAACTTATTTAACTGTTTTCTTGTAATATCAGTATAGCCTTTAGAGTATTTTTTAGTAATCTCTTTAACCAAATGCATTGCTTTTTTATGGTTTGAGTCAAAAGTAATAGTAATTTTTATACCATCCCAGACTGTTTTTAAAGAGTTATGGGTATAGTTTGCTATCATTTTTGTAAAGACATAATTATTTGGAATAAAAATAATCCTCCCAGCACGACGATTTTGCATAATGGAAGTAAGCGTAATATCTTCTAGTATGGTTATTCGTAGCAGTGAAACATCCAAAACATCTCCAACATACTTCATCCCATTCAAATCCACACGAATTCTATCTCCAACATGAATACTACCACCAAAAACAATGACAAGCCAACCAAGAAGGCTCATAAACCAGTCTTTCATAGCAATGGCGATACCTGCTGAAGCAAATCCTAAAATAGTAACAATATAACTTACATTCTCAATATAGTTGAAAAAAAGCACCAAAATAATAATTGTAAAGTTAGCAAAGGTAATAATTTTATTCGCCATATAAAAGCGTTCATTATCTGTAATATATTTCTTTACTATCAATTTAAGAAGAAAGAAGATTAAGAAGATTAAAAAGATAATAATAGTAATTTTGACAAGACCATATATTTGTCTTTTAATACTTTTATGGATATTGACCTCTGCAACATCTAATCTCTTTTGATAAACATTCATGGTTACATTCATAGTGTCAAGGGCTCTTCTAAACATCTCTAACTGTAATTTCTGTCTTTTTATATCTTTTTTGTAATCATGAACTGTATCTAACAGTGCTAGGTGATTATATACTCTAAGCTGCGTTTGCAATGTTTTAATAAGATTTTGAAGTGCCTCTTTTTTCTTTTTATACTCTTCAAAATTCGCATCAAAAGTTTTAATAAGAGAATAACCTCCTAAAATATCAAAAGGATTACTGATTTCAGGAATTTTTTCTATATTTGGAGGAGTTATAAGTTCTGAAAATGGAGCAAGTGCAAAATCTCCCTTTAAATTATCCACCTGCGTAGCTAAAATCTTTTGCTTATCAATAAGTGCATTGAGTTCTGATTTATCACTTGCATTTTTTGCATGTCTGGAGAGATATTTTATTCTCTTCTTAATTTTATCAAGATTATTTTTTACATCGAGTGCAGTCAAATAAGAAGCATAACTTTTTATCCACATATTTTCATCTGAAATCTGCATTTTTAAAGTTTTAAGAGTATCTCTGTCTTTTTTTATTTTTGCATATTTTTGAGACTCTTTTTTTGCGTTTATTAGTAAAACTTCTTCATTTGTAAGATTACCATCTACACTACTGTTAATCTCAATATTTGCATATAAAGTTTGTAAAAAAAGAAGAATTAAAACAAAATATTTTAACCACATCAAGATGCCTTAAAAGTTTTAAGCACATCTAAAATTAGGTTTTCATCTATGGTATCAGTTATTTTTACACCACCAAGATGATGTGGAATAATAAAGGTCACACTCGCATCTAAACTTTTTTTATCAAGATAAAATGTTTCATAAAACGCTTCTACATCTTCAATAACATAATCTGTTGGCAAATTATATTTTTGTAAAAGCGTTTCAACTCTCTGTGCTTCATCTTCATCCATCAATCCCATAGCTACTGCCGTTTTATTTGCCATTACCATTCCAATGGCTACAGCTTCACCATGCAAATATCGTTTATACTGCGTTTGACTCTCAATAACATGACCAAAAGTATGCCCATAATTAAGTGCTGCACGCAAACCTCTCTCTTTTTCATCTTTTGCAACAACGCCAGCTTTTGTTTCTACCGCTTGCTTAATAGCCTCTTGTAGAACAACTTTATCATTTAAATCAGCACGCTCTAAAAATTCAAAAAAATCTTTGTTAAAAGTAACTGCCATTTTTACTATTTCAGCAACGCCTGCTGCAAACTCTCTTTTTGGTAATGTTTCTAAAAAAATGGGGTCGATATATACGGCTTGGGGTTGATGAAATGCACCTATAAGATTTTTTCCATATCTATTGTTCATACCAGTTTTACCACCAACACTAGCATCAACCTGAGAGAGTAGCGTTGTAGGAATCTGAATAAAATCAATTCCTCTTTGATAAATGCTTGCAGCGTATCCAGTCATATCACCTATAACACCACCTCCAAACGCAATGAGTAGAGAACTACGGTTCAAACGGTGATTAAAGAGTGATTCTAAAATAGTGTCAATTGAAGCCTGATTCTTATACTCTTCTCCATCAGGAACTGTAATGATATAGAGCTCTTTAGCACTAATTTTTGATAAAAGATATGCTAAATGTAAACCAGCCACTTTCGGATTTGTTACAATCGCAACTTTTTTATGAAAATGCATCTTTGGCATTGTATCAATTGTTATATCATAAGAGTTATCTACTATCTGTTTTAGGGGAATATTTACTTGCATTATCTATCCAAAATTTAATATATTAGATAATACTTAATTTATACTAAAAAATGGCTAAATTATATCTGTACAGGAATAAATATTTGAGTATACTCATCGAGTTTATGGTAGAGTTTTTCACTATCAGTTGAAAAAAGAGAAAAAATATGCCTTTGAGTCAATTTATTTGTAAAAGGCAAAATTTGTATAAAATTTTCTTTTCTCTTTAAACGCCTAATAGGATTGTCACTTTCATTATAAATTTTAATTGATTTTGAAAAAATTGTTGAAAGATTGTTAAAATGTTCAATCACCTGCTCTCTATTTTCCTGATGTTCATTCATATAATTATAAAGTTCTATATTAAGGTTTAACTGCTCTGAAATATCAAAAATTGTAGCAGAAATCTTTTCTAAATCCCTGTTATCTGAAAGAATTAAAGAGACATCTTTTACTCCTGAGAGCGATTTTTTAGAAAGCTTAAGCACTGGCAGATGTACTTCATATAAAGAATTTCTTACATAATAATCAGCAAACATTTCACATGACACAATGACAAGACCGACATGATACCTACTCACATCATTTAAAAATGTAGAGCGAATATTTAGATTATCATACTTAATATTTACAATAATATTAAAAGTTCTTAAACTTTTAATGTACTCTAAAATTTCAATATTACCCGGATTTACAACTTTAATAATCAAATCATGATTAAACTTTTCATGAACATATACAGCTTGATTAACAAGTTCAGTAATTGTTTTATGGTTTATAATATTCATATCTATATAGAGCATTAAATTTGTTCCAAATGGCTCCGGAAATTGTCCAAGTTCACGCTTAATTGCACGGTAAACAGACTTCAAAACTGCAGGTTCACCAACGAGTAAAAGTGTATCGTTTGGCTGTATCATTCTTCTTCGTGAAGGCATCACAAGTTTTCTATCTCTATAAATAGCAACTATACGCCAGTTTTTCTGCTCAATTGCACCAATATGTCTATAAACGAAAGAACTGCCAAATGGAACAAGAACTTCCATTATCTCGCCCTCACCCACACCCACATTTTGGGCAATTACAGGAACATTTGGTAGATAATCTAACAGTCGTGAAGCCAATATTTCATTTGTATTTACTAAAACAACATTAGAAGCTTCACTCTGCATATTCCAAAAATTCAGTACAACAATACGCAACTGTTTTTTTACACTGCGGATGTTTTTAATTGTATTTTCAACATCTATCTGCGAATCCATCGCAATAATTACCTGTATAAACTCCATTTTAAGCAGATTAGAGAGTTTATAAAGACTTGTCGGATCAAACTCGTAAAATTTAAACCTCGCAGGTGAAGCATTTTCAAACTCTTTTTCTTTTGTTTGTACTATATAATAGATATTTTCATTAGTATGTGCTTCAATAACTCTGTTAATAAAATGTTCACCAACTGTTCCACTACTAATGACTAATATTTTTTTCATAATTATTTTCGCTTAATGAGTTTCACACCCATTTCAACATGATTCGTATATGGAAATTGATCAAAAAGTGCCATAGCTACAACATCATGCGTTTTAGATAAAATTTCTAAATCTCTTACTAAAGTTTCAGGATTACAAGATATATAGAGTATATGCTCATATCTTGTGCTAAAATTGCAAGATGCCTCATCCATACCACTTCGAGGAGGATCAACAAAAATAGAGTTAATATTGTAAGCTTTTATATCTATATCTTTCATTCGACGAAATTCGCGTACACCATCGAGTGCTCCGACAAACTCCTCAACACTCATACGAACAAACTCTATATTTTTTACACTGTTTAAAAGCATATTTTCTTTGGCTGCGTTTATGGAAGATTTAGAGATTTCAGTTGCAAGCACTTTATCAAAAATTGTTGCAAAAGGAATAGTGAAATTTCCTGCACCACAATATAGTTCAAGCAAATCACCCTGTGCATCCGCAAAGTTTTCCATTGCCCATGAAATCATCTGCTCATTAACACGAGGATTTGGCTGCGTAAAACTATTTTCAATATAGTTAAATTTATAGGCTCGGTTTTGAATATTTAGCGTTTCAGTAATATAATCCTGCCCTATAACAAGCTTCTGTTTTCTAGCACGCCCTATAAGATAAATTCCAAGTTCTTCGGCTAACTCTTGTGCAAGTTTTTGCCACGCACTATCTAGCTGCCTATGATAAAGAAGAGAAACTACAATTTCACCACTACTAGAACTTAAAAAATCAGCACCAAATAGTTTATAACCCAACTCTTTTTTTTCTATACCTTCAAGAAGCTTTGGCATAAGCTTGCTAATAAAAAGATTTACCTGTGGACAAGCATCAATAAAAACAACACCCTTATGCTCTTTATGGTTCATAGCATAGCAAATATCATCACCATCATGCCAGATTTTAAACTCGCTTCTTGCTCTGTAATGCTCATCTGGTGACTTAAAAACAGTAATATCTCCAGAAAAAAATGGTGCAAAACGCACTCTATTAATCTCTAATTTTTTATTTAATTGTACCTCATAACCACCTTCATAAACTCTACAAGCACCACACTCACCAAAATATTTACAATCCATATTTATTTACATTCCTTATTTAACTGAAGCAATCAGATTACCTATAATGAGGTTCCAACCATCTATAAGTACAAAAACAAGTATCTTAAAGGGCAGAGAGATCATTACTGGTGGGAGCATCATCATACCCATTGACATCAAAATGGAAGCAACAACCATATCTATAACCAAAAATGGTAAAAAGAGTAAAAAACCTATCTCAAACGCAGTCTTTAGTTCACTTATTAAAAAAGAGGGAATAACAATTGAGAGAGGAACATCAGCAACAGTTTTAGGATTTTTCATCTTTCTAATACGCAAAAAGAGTGCTAAATCTTTCTCTCTTGTATTTCTAATCATAAAATTTTTAAAAGGCAGCACTGTTTTAGTAAATGCTTCTTCATAGCCTATCTTTTTTTCAACATAAGGTTGAATACCTTGATGATATGCCTTCGTACCTATAGGCTCCATTACAAAAAAAGTAAGCATCATCGCAAGCATTACAAGAATTTGTGTCGGCGGTACTTGTTGTGTTCCAAGTGCTTGACGTAAAAATCCAAGGACGATTATAAACCTTGTAAAAGTTGTCATCACAAGAACCATAGATGGCGCAAGCACAAGCAGTGTTAAAATGACTAAAACATTTAGTGATGAGACCAATTGCTCAGGAGTCTTTGGAGCAGAAAGATTCATATTTAAAGTAGGAATAACAGCATCTGCACCAAAAAGAGTTGCACTTAGCACAAATAAAACAAAAAGAACTCTTATCATTTTGTTCCTGCTGTTTTATCTAAAATAGATTTACCAACTTTGGACTTTTCTGTATTTTTCTTCCCGTAAAAATGTAACTCAACACGACGATTTTTTTCTCGACCTATTTTTGTTGCATTTGTTGCAATAGGATTATATTGAGAAAATCCAGTTGCACTTAATCTTTTGGGCGCAACACCATCTAAAATAAGTTCATGTACAACAGCAATAGCCCTTGCTGAAGAGAGTTCCCAATTATCTTTAAAAGGGCTATCTGCACCAGGTTTTACATTGTCTGTGTATCCTTGTGCATCCACTCGCATATCTTGTGGTAAAGCTTCAATAATAAGCGCTACTCTTTTTAAAAACAGTAGTGCATCTTGATTTTCAATAGTTGCACTTCCAGGTTTAAAAAGAAGTGCAGCAGGCATTTTTATAACAAATCCATCTTGTGCTTCTCGTACTGTAATTGTTGGTGTCTGTGACTGTTCCATCATCTCATTAGCATCACCGGCAGCCTGTTTAATTCTATTTACAGTATCACTTGTCTCATCTTGTGAATCAATAGGAGTAGCTTCAAGCATTCTTTGTGCTGAAATTTCCGTTTGCGTTCCACCTTCTAAGACACTCATGGCACCAGAGAGCGAACCAATAGCCTCACTTACCTTTTTTGCATCCATACTAGACATAGAAAGAAGTAAAACGAAAAAGCATAAAAGAAGGGACATTAAATCCCCAAACGCAGCTAGCCATGCGGGTAGACACTCTTCACACTCTGGACATTTTTGCTTAGCCATTATAAATACTCATTAATCAAATTGACTTACACGATCAGCCGGAGCTAAATAGGCAAGTAACTTCGCTTCTAAAACTCTAGGTGCATCACCTGCTTGAATAGACATAATACCTTCAACTATCATCGATTTCACCGTTGTCTCTTCATCATTTCGAATTGTTAAAATGTTATATATAGGAGTTCCAAAAATATTACCAATCATAGCACCATACATTGTTGTAAGAAGAGCAACCGCCATTGAAGGACCAATAGCAGAAGGATCTGCCATATTCAAGAGCATTGCAACAAGTCCAATGAGTGTACCAATCATTCCCATTGCCCCCGCAAGACCAGCCCACTGGTTAAAAATAGAGCCATGAATTTTATGTCGTGTACTTGTCTGCTCCATCTCAATTTCAAGAAGTTCACGAATGGTATCAGGCTCACTACCATCAATAGCCATAGAGAGCCCTTTTTTCAAAAATGCATTTTCTTCATCATTAACATCACCTTCTAACGCAAGAATCCCATCTTTTCTAGCTTTTGTTGCGAACTCCACAAGTTTTTTTATAAGTTCACCAACATCCTCTTCACCTGGCTTAATTGCTTTCATAAAGACTTTAACAAACTGCTTCATTTGGGATGGTTTAAAAGAAACCATCAAGGCACCGATACTACCACCAACAACAATAAGGACAGAAGGAATATCAATGTACGCACCAATACCAACCCCCATAACCATAGAGCCAAGTAAAAGCGCCATAATTAAAACAATACCAATGACCGTACCTAAATCCATTCAAAAACCTTATAGAAATTTATAATTTCATTATAATACCACAAGAAATCAAAAAAATATCTTTTGTTGTATAATGTCATCACAATTATTGAGGATTAAATACAACTATGCTTGAAATACTTTATCGTTCACCAAAGAAATCTGCTTATACGCTTATAATTTTAATGGCAATTTTTTCTGCTATTTACAACGCTTTTATCCCCCTTCATGGAGATGAAGCCTACTATTGGATGTGGAGTCACCATCTCCAAGCTGGTTATTATGACCATCCACCTATGATTGCCATAATGATTTGGCTGACAAATCATATATCACAAAGCGAGTGGGGTATTCGACTTGTCAATGTGTTTTCATTCACAATCACTGCCTTTTATGTTTTTAAATTTACAAAAGAGCTCAGTGATGAAAAAACAGCACTCAATGCTGTCCTGATTTTTTTAAGTGTCATCATTGTAAATGCAGGCTATATCATAACAACAACAGATGCACCCACCATTCTTTTTTGGACACTTACACTCTACTATACATATAGAGCTTTCTTTTTTGGTAGTTGGAAAGAGTATATTTTAGCTGGTATTATGTTAGGACTTTTGATGATGAGTAAATATACTTCTATCCTCTTAGTCGCCACTATTTTAGTTTTTACACTCCTTAAAAAACGAAACATACTAACTAATATCAAATTTTATACAGCAATGCTAATTGCATTAGTTATCGTATTTCCAATGGTCTGGTGGAATTATAAACATGACTGGATTAGTTTTGCATTTCAACTTCATCATGGAGCAAGCAGTGTTTTTAAAATCAATTTTGGAAGTTTCTTTACTTTTATTGCTGCCCAATTTGGTATTTTTTCCCCTGTCTTTGCATGGGTATTATTCTATTATCTTTATAAAGAAAAGCTCTTTTATAAAAATGATAAACTCTTTTTTATAGCCCTAAGTGTTGTTATAACCATCGGTCTTTTTTTATATAAATCACTTTTTAAAAATATGGAACTAAATTTTGATGCACCTGCATATATTGGTGGTGTTATATTAGTTGCCTATGTTATATCCAAATATAATTTGAAAAAAACATTTAAAGTCGGTCTTATTATTGCGCTTATTTTTACTATTATAGGGCGTTATATGTTCTTATTTCATCTTGATATTATCAGAACAGAGATGTATAAAAGTGATGCTATAATTCACAGAGTTGAAACTTTTGCACGACCGGGAGATCATTTTTATGGAGATCATCTGTCCATAGCAGCATACCTTAAATACTATCTGCCCGGACATCCAGATACAGATGTAGCAACACCTTCACGATATTCACAATATGATATGTGGCGAAAAAAAGATTTTTTAAAAGATGGGCTAGTGTTAACGAGAAATCATAAAAGAGGCGCTGCATTACGAAAATTATATAAACATGTAAAACTTATAGATACAAATATAGTTGTTCCTAAACGAAGAATTTTTTATCTTTACAGAGTATCTGATCCTATTAAAAAATAATTTACTAAAGATTAATCAACTTTTGGATAAAATTTCTTTACTTTATAACATGGTATTCAATGAAAAATATAATTAAGTTACTAATAACTATCGCAATCTTCTATTTTCTTTTTCAAAAAATAGACTTCCAAAATCTTTGGCATATTTTGAGGAAAAGTCATGGAGGTTGGATTTTACTTGCTCTTGTTCTTCAACTTGGCAGTACTTATCTTGCCGCATACAGATGGTTTAAAATTTCCAAACTACTCTCATTCAAAGAGAGACTCTCTTTTTATGTGCAAAGTTATTTCAAGGGAACATTTTTCAATCAAGTGCTACCAAGTAGTATTGGTGGTGATGCCGTAAGGATGATAGACCTTACGCGAAAAGGGTATGATAAAAAAGAGGCATTTTATGGCGTTTTTGTAGATAGAGTTGTCGGTCTTGTCGGCTTACTTATACTTAATTTTATCGCCTCCATTTTATTTTATGGTACTTTTCCATCAGATTTTTCACGACTTATCATCTTTATTTCACTTGCAGGTATCGCGGGATTTTTCTCACTTTTTCTTTTTGAAAAAATCAACTTTTTAGCAAAATATAAATTTTTAAATCTACTCCATAGGCTTTCAGTAAGGCTCAACGAGCTTTATAATTCAAAAAGTGTGCTTGTAAAACATCTCTCTATTTCGGTTGCTGTGCATTTTTTATCTGTCTTAACAATGTATGGAATTGCTTTAAGTATCAACGCACATTTAAGTTTTCAAATGCTTCTTATTGCAGTACCACCAGTATTTTTACTTACTATTGTTCCCGTTTCATTAGCAGGCTGGGGAATTCGTGAAGGTGCAATAGTCGGAATTTTTATGCTTGTGGGTGCAGATTCTACTAAAGTTTTAGCTATGAGCATTTTATATGGTTTACTGCTTATCATCGGGGCCCTACCAGGCTCTTACTTCTGGATAAAAAATAAAAAAATAACACAAGAGGAAAAAATATGAATGTAGATACTATGAGAAATATTGATCACTATGCAGGTGTTCCACTTGCCTTTACAGGGACACTTTTACAAAAAGGTTATGAATTTTTTGTAGAACCAAAACAAAAAAAACCTAAAAATGTACTCCTTATAGAGCTTTCAGAGATGGGAAGTGCTATTTTAGTTGATCCTGCCATGCGTAAACTCAAAGCAAATATTGAGGGCGAACTCTTTTTTGTAATCTTTTCAAAGAACAAAGTCTCTCTGCAACTTCTTGAAACTGTACCTGAGAAAAATATATTTACTATTGATGAGAGCGGAATAGTTGAAATTGCACAAACTTCCTTAGAATTTTTAAAATGGTGCAGAGAAAAAGAGATAGACTCTGTTATTGATTTAGAGCTTTTCTCCCGTTTTACAGCCCTTTTAACAGCTGCAAGCGGCGCATCAAATCGTGTTGGTTTTCACGCTTTTCATAATGAGGGGCTTTACCGTGGTGATTTTTTAACACATAAAGTTGCGTACAATCCACACCAACATATTGCTAAAAACTTTATTGCCTTAGTAGATGCACTCCTCAGTGAAAAGCAAGAACTCCCTTTTACAAAACGCATCATTCCTGATGAAGAGATTCAAATTGCAAAAGCCGTTATTAGTGATGAAGAGAAAGAGTCTGTTATTGCCATTATTACAGATATGTACGAAGGGTTTGATAGAGAAAAAAATCCAGTCATACTAGTAAATTCAAACGCCTCAGACCTTCTCCCACAAAGAAGATGGGACAGGGAAAATTATGGTGAAGTCATCAAAAAGATTTTAGCTTACAACAAAAATGCTATTGTCCTACTGACTGGTGCCCCAGCTGAAAAAGAGGGAGCACAACTTCTTGCTGATTATGTGGGAGATGAACGATGCATCAACTTCGCAGGTGGTGTGAAGTTTTTACAACTTCCTGCACTTTACAGTGTAAGTGCGTTTATGCTTACAAATGATTCTGGTCCTGCACATTTTGCCTCCATTACAGATATGCATACTTTTGTAATTTTTGGACCTGAAACACCAGCACTCTACGGCTCACTTGGACCTAGTACACCAATATTTGCATCAATGGCATGTAGCCCTTGTGTAAGTGCTTCCAACCATAGAAAAACACCTTGTAGTGACAACCAATGTATCAAAGTAATCACACCTGATTGGGTATTTAACACACTGAAATTTAAGCTTGATGAACTTTCTCGCTAAAGAACATAGAAGTTTTCTTCTTTTCATTACAATTGTAGCTGTTCTACGCTTGCTTATTGCTCCTCATGTAGGTCTTGGAGTTGATGAAGCACACTATGTTCTTTATGCTATACATCTTGACTGGAGTTACTTTGACCACCCTCCTCTTGTTGGCTGGACGCAATATATTTTTACTTCCATTTTTGGGCTTAATGAGTTTGGCGCTCGCGTATCTGCGATACTTATCGGCTTTGTTACATCGCTCTTTTTGTATAAACTCATCTACCAAATAGATAAAAATGCCACAAAAACTTTCATAGCAGTTTTAGCACTCTACGCTTCTTTTATTTTTAATGCACTCTTTTTGATGCTTATGCCAGATACCCTACTCTTTTTACTCATCATTCCCATTATTTTTGCAGTCATTCGCCTTGAGAAAGAGCCCTCTACAAAAAATTGGATTATTCTCGGTGTTTTGCTGGGACTTGCGGGACTCAGTAAATATACAGCAGTGCTTTTTATTATTCCTATTATTCTCTATTTTTTAATAAAAAAAGAGTTCAAACTTTTTTACTCACCAAAACTTTTACTTGCTGCAGCAATTGCCCTTATCCTTATATCTCCAGTTCTCTACTGGAATATCCAACATGATTGGATCAGTTTTAGCTACCAAAGTTCTCATGTTGTAGGGAGCAAACATATCCATTGGGGTGGTTTTTTTAAATCTCTTGCAACACAATTTGGAGCATATAATCCTCTACTCGTTCCTTTAGCTTTTTATGGACTCTACAAATCATTTTTCAGTAAAAATGACACCATTTTTCTTTCTGGACTTTTTGGTTTAACACTTATCTCATTTTTCACCTATGCTTCGCTCTACAAAACTGCCCTACCTCACTGGTCAGCACTTTTTTATCTACTTTTTATTCCCTTAGGCACTTACTATATGCTAGAAATTTCTAAAAAATATGTCAAATACGCCATTATTTTTGGACTTTTCATTAGTCTACTCGCCTATGCAGAACTGACATTCAAATTTATACCACAACCAAATTATCAATCAATTCATAGAGATATTTAT
>NZ_JALUKE010000239.1 GCF_027056685.1 Sulfurimonas sp. | reverse complement strand
TTTTGACTCTATTGTCAGCTCTTTTATAAGTGAAACGACCTCTAAGTGAGCAGGATGTGTTGCGTAAGTTTTTAAACCTGATTCATGTTCAAATGTTGCATAAAGAGATAAATCCATAGCTCTTGGCGATTGATTAAAATCAATTCCAACTTCCATACTTTTAAGAGTATCTATCTCCTGCACCAAATTTTCAAGTCTCTTTTTTACAGTTTCTAAATTTGCTTTTTTATTTTCATCTTTAAATTTAAACATTACCATATGTACAATCATAATAAGAACCTTTTTTATAGAAATTTTATTTAAAATTTTATAATTATTAGATAAGATATTTTATGAAAGAATTATATGGCGTTGGAATTTTATTTTTTTATTTTTTAAAGTGGCCGATAGTGCTTGGCTATCCCTATCTTCGTTTGCACGGTTTATCTCAAAACTATATTCTTGATGCTTTGTGGCTCTATTGTCTTTTTTTAATATTTAAAGACTTCTATATGATGCTTCAGAAAAAAAAAGATAACGACAAAAATTCTAAATAAAACTTTTCCAAAAATACTCAGCAATAATGACAATAAAAAATATACCTAAAAAGTTAAGTATGATGCCATAACGCATCATATCTTTCACACTTACTACGCCGCTGCTCATAGCTATTGCGTTTGGTGGCGTTGCTATTGGAAGCATAAAGGCATAACTTGCACATAAGGTTGCTACCATCATAAATAGCCTTGTATCTATGCCAGCTTGCGATGATACAGAATAAATCACAGGTAGCATTATAGAGATAAGTGCTGTATTTGAAGTTATTTCTGTTGTAAATGTTATTAAAATAGCTACACTAAAGAGAAGCATAATAGGCGATAATGAAGTCATACTCAACAAATATGTCGCTATTTCATCAGCCAAACCACTACTGCTAAAAGCTTTAGCTATAGAGAATCCTGCACCAAATAAAAACATAATAGCAAAAGGAATCTGCTTGCTGTCTTCATCCCAATCAAGAATTTTGAAAGGAGAGATGAAGAGTAAAATGCCAAAGAAAAGAAGTATAGCACTTTCACTCATTCCTAAACCATTCCAATAGGGTCTTATTGGGGCATTTACAAAGAGTACAACAATAAGTCCAATCATTAAAAAAAGCACTCTTTTTTGAGTAGCGTTTAATTTTTCACTTTTAATCTCTCTTTGTATAACAATATCCCCTACACCTACGCTTAAAAGCAGACTCACACTAATGAGCATTACAAATGAGAGCGGGGCAACCATCATCATCCACTTAAAGAAGGGAATGAGTTGCATATGATTATCTTGCATAATTCCTAAAAGTATAAGATTTGGAGGAGTACCAATAGGTGTTAAAATACCACCAATACTTGCTCCATATGCAATTGCCAAAGCAAAACGCATCTGTAACTTTTTATTTTTAGTTAAAAAAAGGGCAATGGGCATAAGAAGCAAAGTTGTTGTTGTGTTTGAGAGAATAGAGCTTAAAAGTCCCGTCGTAATAGAGAGTGAAAATATCATTCCTCTAGGTGTCGATGGAAACAGAGAGAGCAGTTTGTCGGCAATATGCATATGCAATTTACTTTTTTCAACCGCAATGGCAAGTAAAAAACCGCCTAAAAAGAGATAAATTATAGGATTTGCATAGTTTATAGTAGTGGCTTTTGTAGAGATTATACCAAAAGCAGGAAAGAGAACAATAGGTAACAAAGAGACAACACCCAATGGGAGTGCCTCATTTGTCCACAAGATTACGAGCAGCGCAATAATTCCTAAAAGCTCACTTTGGGTATTACTAAACGCAGTGCATCCCAGTGCGTATACAATCACACCTACTATTATCGAAAAAGCTATCTTTAGAAGTTGGTTTTTATCTAAAAGCATCTTTTTACCTCCTATATTAGACTTTTTTCAATGTGTTAGCAAATCCCTAAGACTTTCATGTGGATCTTTGCCCTCAAGTGTCAAATAAACCTCTTTTGCAATAGGAAGATAAAGATGGTTTTTTTGTGCAATTTCATGCAGGGCATAAGTTGTTCCAATACCCTCTGCAACTTCACCAAGAGTATCAATGATCTCTTGCTGCGTTTGTAATTTTGCAAGTCCCAAACCTACTCTAAAATTCCTACTCATTGTTGAAGAGGCCGTTAAAAAGAGATCACCTGCACCGCTTAAACCTATAAAACTCTCCTCTTTGGCACCATAAGCCAACCCAAAACGCTGCATCTCTACAAGTCCACGAGAAATGAGTGCTGCAGCTGCATTATTGCCAAGTTCCAGTCCCCTGCAAATACCCGCAGCAATTGCTATAACATTTTTATATGCACCAGAAATCTCAGCCCCTATAACATCAGTTGAAGTATATGTTTTTATAAAAGATGGAAAAAGAGCACTAAAATCTTTAGCTAACTTTTCATCTGATGCATTAATTACAAGTGCTGTAGGAAGAGACTGTATCACTTCTGTTGCAAAGGATGGTCCAGATAAAAAAGCAATATTCTCAGATGGAACATACTTTGCATAAATTTCATTCAAAAATTTTCCACTTGAAGCTTCTATACCTTTTGAAGCAACTAAAATTTTCTGTCCATTAAAAACAAAAGAGTTCTCTAACCAGCCTGCCACCTGCTGTGCCGGCACTGTAATAACAAGATACTCACAAGCAAGTGCATTCTCAAGAGAGACAAAATTTTCTATATCACGCGGTGTTCTTGAAGTTATGCAAACACTACTTTTTTCACTCAAAGCATATGCTAATGCACTGCCCCATTTACCCGCGCCAATGACTCCAATTAACATATCTCTTGCTCCCTATTATTTTTTCAAATTCAGTAATATCATTTTCATATCCAACTACGACTAAAATATCTCCACTTTGAATTACATACTCTTTCATCTTTTTAGAATAGATAAATTCACTTTTCATATCTTCATGAATCAATGATAAAATAATAACACCATGATAGCGTGTCCAATCAATACTCACCAACTTATGATTATCAAGTTTACTCTCTGTATCAATTTTAATTTGTGCAATTTTAAGACTACTCTCTTCATAAAGAATATTACTTAAAATCTTACTAGAAATTGGTTTTTCAAGTATATTTGTAATAATATCGGCCGTTGTCTCAACAAGTGGTATCACTTTATTTGCGCCTGCCATCGAGAGTTTATTTGCACTCTCACGATTAAGCGCTACAGCAATAATCGCTAAATCTGCAAAATTTGAGCGTAAAGATATTGTCAAAAAAATATTTTCTGCCATATCTTGTAAAACACAAAAAGCAATTGACTCTTCAATATTAATATCTTCACCAATACCTTTCCAGTCATCACTCAAATCAAATTTTTCCACTTCATATGGAGAATCATCATCGACATCTTCTAAGGCAAAAATACGGATATTACTGTATGTCTTTTTAACATTTGAGATGATCTCATGCGCATATTTATTATGTCCAAAAATTAAGGCTGTTCTTTTACTCACTACGAACCTTTGTATGAAGATACTTTTCAAACTCTCTTATAAACATAGAATAACCAACGACTAAAAGATAATCCCCTACTTCTAAAATTGTATCATCAAGTGGATTAAAATAAAATCTCTCTTTGCTTGTTTTATAGATACCAAGCAATACAATCCTGTAATTTTTGTTATCTAATTCAGAAACAGTAGCAAAATTATCAACTATTCTCTGTGTTATACCTAGTTCATCAATTTTTACATTTGCATGTTCACTTCTGAGTTCATGAATCACTTCAAACGCAACAGGTACTCCCACTAACTCTTTTGTAATAAGACCAACCAACTCTTGAGGGTAGACAATTTTATTTATCCCTGCAAATTCTAATTTTTTACGATTTTTATCATTTATAAGTAGTGATAGAATTTCCACATCTTTACTTAGAGAGCGTATTGTCAAAGCCGAATAAACATTTTCTACATCATCTTCATTTAAACATAAAATATGCTTCACCTGCTTTTCCAGGTTTATATTTATCTTTTTATAACTCTCAACACTTCCAGGATCATAAGCAAGAGCAACAAAACCATCTTTAATTGCTTTTGAAACTGCACTTTCATACTTATCAAGTATAATAATTTTATTTCCTGCCTTGCTAAGTTTTTTAGCAACTGTACTTGCTACATCACTATAACCACAAATAAGATAAAGTTTTTTTAATTTAGCAATGCCCTCTACTGTTTTTATCTCTTTAATCTCATCAAGTTTTTCAGTAAAAGCAGAGACAAAAAGCGAAGTAGTAAATGCTAAAACAGCAACACCAGAACTAATTACCAATATAGCGACAAATCGTCCCTCATTTGAGACGGGAGTTATATCACCATAGCCAACTGTAGATATAGTTACAATTGCCCAATAAACTGCCTTATATAAACTAGTTATTTGTGAATTTGCTTGGTTTGCTTCCATCACATAGATCAATACAGAAGATATAAAAACTACAACAAAAGCAAATATAGCTAAAGTTAAAAATTCAAATTTTTTCGTTGCTAAAATAGAGGTGATAATTTGAATACTCTTTGCATAACGAAAGAGTTTAAAAACACGAAAAAGTATAAATATTCTAAGAACTCTTAATTCATGGAAAAAAGGCATAATGGCTAGGAAATCTATAATAGCCTGAGGGGATAGCATATAATGAATTTTTACTAAAAATGCCTCTTTTAGTGCCTTTGAAAGTCGAACATCACGGAGCAGGAATGAATCATATTCTGCCCGTTTAACAATGATTTTACTTACACTGCTATTTACCCATAAACGCAGCAGATACTCCACCAAAAAGAAAAATGAGACTATATAATTACTAAAAAAAAGAAGAAAATCATCTACATGATATTTCACTTCCCTAATTAAAACTGCCACACTGATAAAAATCAGTATAATCATAAATATATCTATAAATTTCTTATATTTATTTTTATCATTTTCTAATATATCATAAAAAAAACGCTTTCTTTTTTGATATGTACTCGATGTATCAAGATAATAAGCAATATCTAGTACAATATCTTTTAGCATCTTTTAGCCTAATTTCGCTTTTAGAATTTCATTTACAACTTGAGGATTTGCACTTCCTTTAGAAGCTTTCATAACCTGCCCTACAAAAAAGCCAAAGAGTTTCTCTTTTCCATCTTGGTACTGCTCCACTTTTTCTGGATTAGCATTAATAATTTCATCACATATTGCTTCAATGGCACCCATATCGGTTACCTGTTTAAGTCCAAGTTTATCAATAGCATCATCCACAGAGACCTCTTCATTTTCCATCAAGAAGTCAAGCACCTCTTTTGCAGCTTTTCCACTAATAGTTTTATCATCAATTCGCTTCACAAGAAATCCAAGTTTTTTAGCATCTACTGCAGAGTTCGTAATATTCACATCTCCTTTTAGACGACTTGGAAGTTCAACACTCAACCATGTTGTAGCAGTTTTTGCACTTACGCCCTCTTCACTCATCATGGTCTCAAAAAAGTTTGCCGTCTCAACGCTTGATGTTATAACTGCAGCGTTATATTCGCTCATACCATATTCACTTATAAAACGCTCTCTCTTTGCATCTGGAAGTTCTGGAATTTTTGTATATTTTTGTATCATCTCATCAGTTACGACACATTTAAGCAGATCTGGTTCTGGAAAATATCTATAATCAGCAGCTTCTTCTTTTCCTCTCATAGAACGAGTCTCTTGTTTTACAGAATCAAAAAGACGCGTCTCTTGAAAAATTTCTTGCTCATAAAGCCCATCTTCCCACGCTTCACTCTGCCGTGCCACTTCAATCTCAATCGCTTTTTGAATAAATTTAAAAGAGTTAATATTTTTAATCTCAACACGAGTATAAAGTTTTTCATCTCCTTTTGGACGGATGGAGACATTTACATCTACACGAAAACTTCCCTCTTGCATATTTGCATCACCAATATCAAGATAACGGATGATGGAATGGAGTTTTTTAAGATATAAAATCGCCTCCTCAGCACTTCTCATGTCTGGTTCACTTACTATTTCAAGCAGTGGTGTTCCTGCACGGTTTAAATCTACTTTAGATATATCACCATCATGAATATTTTTACCAGCATCTGCTTCAATATGTGCGCGATTAACGCGAATAACTTTATTTGAACCATCTTCAAAATCAATTTGCAATTTTCCATGTTCTACAATAGGCGTATATAGTTGTGTAATTTGATAAGATGAAGGGCTGTCTGGATAAAAGTAGGATTTTCTATCAAAGTAAGAGACTCTATTTATAGTTGCATCTAATGCAGTACCTAGCATAATAGATTTATGAACGACCTCTTTATTTAAAACAGGAAGTGCTCCAGGAAGAGCTAAACAAGTTGGACAAACATTTGTGTTTTGCTTATGATTAAAACTCGTAGCACACGAGCAAAAAAGTTTTGTTTTTGTATTTAATTGTACGTGGACTTCAAGCCCAATAACTACTTCAAACATAGGTATCCTTAGATAAATTAATTAGACTTATTTTATCTAAGTTATTCTTTAAAAGATGTTATTCACACTCTTTTGCGTAGATTTTTTCTAAAAGCTCTGTCTGTTTTTTTGACTCCTCAAGAGTACATTTTCTAACTTCGAAGCTATCTAAAAGTAGTATTAAAAAAAGAGAAATTATTGTAAAAAGAAGCGTCGCAAAAAGTGCTATGGCTATGCCAAAAGCAATGAAGATTTTAAATATAAAAAGAGCACCAAATAGGACTATTGCCCATGATGCTCCAAGCAAAAAACTAATTATTCGTTGATAAATATCTTTTTGCATTTAAAAAAAGCTTAGTGCTCTTCTACTATAATCGCACCAGCAAGGTAAACATAAGTAAGCATCATAAAAATGAACGCTTGCAAAAATGCTCCAAATGTAAGTAGTGCAAAAGGAATCAATGGTAAAACCCAAGGAACAAGCATCAAAATTACTGCTAAGAACATATCATCACCCTTGATATTACCCATTAAACGGAAACTAAGAGAGATAATACGAGAAAAGTGAGAAACAATTTCAACTGGGAACATCAACCATGCTAACCACCAAACTGGACCAGTAAAGTGTTTAAAGTATTTAATAACACCATGCGTTTTAATACCAACAAAGTTGTAGTAAACAAATACAGTAAGCGCCAAAGTCAATGTCATATTTAAGCTAGATGATGGTGCTTCAAAACCTGGAACAATTCCAATAAGATTTGCAATACCTACAAACAGACCAATAGTAGCAACTAATGCAAGATATTTACGAGCATGTGCTCTACCCATTACATCAATTCCCATTTCAAGAACACCCTTAAGATAAGCTTCCATCAAGTTCTGAGTACCTTTTGGTACAAGTTGTAGATTAGACATTGCAACTTTTGCCAAAAATATTGCGATAAATGCAGATAAAAGCATGTGTGTTAGAAATAGAAAATTATGATTTTCTGATATTACTCCAAAAAAAGTAAACAATTCACCCATAGGCGCACTCCCTTGTCTTTAAAAATTACTGCAATTATAATCAAATTAGCATTAAATTATTATAAGTCTCCCTATAATTTCTATAGAAATTTTATTTAGCGTACTCTATGGCTCTACTTTCTCTAATAACATTTACTTTAATTTCACCAGGATATTGCACTTTATCTTCTATCTCTTTGGCGATTTCTCTTGCTAAGAGTATGGATTCATCATCATTAACAAGTACTGCGTTTACAATAACCCGAACCTCTCGACCTGCGTTTATTGCATAAGCTTGTCGTACACCACTATGTGTAGAAGCAATCTCTTCTATCTCTGTAACACGCTTCAAAAAGCTCTCTAGCACTTCACGCCTTGCACCTGGTCTAGCAGCAGAGAGTGCATCAGCAGCACACACAGCACCACACTCTATAGAATTTATCTCTTGCTGTCCATGATGTGCAAATATAGCATTAATTACTACCTCATTTTCATTATATCGACGACAAATTTCTGCACCTAAATCTACATGATTTCCATCGTGGTCATGTGTCAAAGCTTTGCCAATATCATGCAATAATCCTGCTCTTTTTGCAAGAATTGGATCTCCGCCCATTTCGCCAGCCATTACACCTGCTAAATGTGCTACTTCAAGAGTATGCGCAAGTGCATTCTGCCCATAACTCGCACGATAACGCAGACGACCTATAAGCTTTACTAACTCTGGATGCATTACACCTATATTCATATCAGCGAGTAACTCTTCACCTTCATTAAGTATTTTAGACTCAAATTCATCTGATACTTTTTTAAATATCTCTTCTATTCGCGCAGGTTGAATACGCCCATCTGCAACAAGTAGCTGAATTGTTTTTGTTGCAATGGCACGGCGATAAAGATTAAAACTACTTACAAGTATTGCGTTTGGCGTATCATCAATAATAATATCTACACCTAAAAGCGTCTCAAGAGCTTTAATATTTCGCCCCTCTTTGCCAATAATACGACCTTTAAGTTCATCATTATCCAAATGAACAAGATTCGTCAGTCTCTCAGATGCAAATTCCCCAGCAAATCGACTTGTAGCCTGTGCCAATATATAATTTGCCTTGCGTTCAGCCTCTCGCTTAGCTTCATTCTCATACTTTCTAACAATATGTGAAATCTCACCACGCATTTTCTCTTCTATCTTATTAAATAGTTCTGTTTTAGCCTCTTCTTGTGTTAGTCCAGCACAATGTTCCAATGTATGTAAAACATCATCTATTGATTTTTCATATTTTTCTTTTAGTGATATTAGTGACTTTTCATTTCTCTCTAAATTAATTTTTTGTGCATTTATCTGATGTAACTGCGTTTGAATTGTATGTTCTTCTTCGCTTTTATATCTTGCAAATTCCTTTTCATTTCGAATAATTTCATCTTCTCTTTGAGAAAAATCAGCTCTTGCTCTCTCTTTTGCACTGTCAAATAATTTTTGTGCATCTAGTTCAATCTCTTTTGCTTTGAGTCTTGAACGGTCTAATAGAGTTTGCGCTTCATTTTCAATAGCTTTTGCTTTTGCAGTAGCCTGATCGACATAAATATCAAAATTTGCACCAGTAATTTTTTTAGAGATGAAAAAACCCACTACACCACTTACAATGGCAGTTCCGCCACCCAGCAGTATTTCGTTTAACATCTTTTAAATCCCTTTTTCTATAAAGTCATAGCAACCTGTTTTTTATCATTTTTGTTGGAGTAATAAGTAAATCACAAGTAATATCATGTGCATCACATAGAGTTTGATGTGTAGAACATAATTCTTCTTGTACAAAAATAGTATATGGTTTTACTTTTAATTTTTCAAAGAAACGGTCATACATTCCTTTTCCATACCCAACTCTTTGAAAATTTCCATCTACCCCAACTACAGGAACTATAGCTATATCAATTTTATTTATATTTTTTGTTGTATTTCCCGCTTCTAAGATTCCAAATTTCTTTTTATGTAGCGGTAATCTAAATGGTACCATCTTAAAACTTGAACCTTCCATAAATGGAATATATACTTCATGATTTTTTCGTAAAACTTTTAAAGATTTCACTACATTCGCTTCATTTTCAAGAGGATAATAAAAAAGAATTTTTAAGCGTTTGTTAGTTTTATTCAAATGTAAAATAGTTTCTAAGAGCTTTCCATTAAGCATTGCTGTTTTATATATCCTGTTATGTTTATCTGCTTTTTTCATTTTTTTTATGCATTTAGTCCGAAAACTGCTTTTTGTAAGTATCATATTAAATCTTTATCGCTATAATTAGACTTCTTGCCAAACTCCTATAAGTCTCAGAGAGATAAAAAGCAGTAAAATTGTGCAAAATAAATTTTTATGCCTAGCTGTAGCTAAGGATAAAATATTTTTTTGTGCAAGATTGCTACTTTTTATCTCTCCCGTAGGGCATAAAGAAGAGAGCTTTACTCTGCGTTAGATAACCTCCACCGTAGCTACGGCTACGCTGAAGAACATCTGCCTTGATTAAAACTCTCTTCTTTATGCTGAGACCTATAGGAGTTTTACAAGAAGTCTATTTACGACATTTTACACAAATAAACATATAAAAGGCAAAAAATCATGTCAAAATTTTCAATTTTAACTTCACTCCTCGCTGTAACACTACTGTTTCAGGCTTGTTCTAAAGAGGACAAATCACACGATACAACTAACAAAGCTAATCAAGAGGCAAATGCTCTACTCGCTACAAATCAGTTTGTTTTAAAGTCATTAGATAATAAAGAATATATTATAGAAAAAAAAGCAGATGGATTTGCACTCAAAGGCGCAAAAGGAAAAGTGATAATACTTGATGTTTTTGCAACTTGGTGTCCACCTTGTCAAGCAGAAGCTTCTCATCTTGCATCACTACAAAAAAAGTTTAAAAATGATATTAAAGTTATAGGGGTGACAGTTGAAGAGAACATACCAAATAAAAAACTTGAAAATTTTAGAAAACAATTCGGAGCTACTTATACCTTGGTAAACTCTAGTGACAATATGCGTCTCATAAATGAAATAGCAGCAAAATTAAAAATTGGAAGAAATTTTGGTATTCCATTAATGGCTCTTTATAAAGATGGAAAACTGGTAAATTTCTATCAAGGTGCTACAGAAGAGGAATTCATAGCGAGTGACATTAAAAAGGCTCTGGGAAAATAGATGTTTGGATTCATCAAGAAATCGCTTGGCAAAACTGTTGATGCGATTAAAACTGTAGCTCCAAAGAAAAAAATATATTTTTCTAAAGATGAACTTGAAGATATTTTACTTGAAGCTGATGTTGAGTATGCTCTTGTTGAAATAATTTTAAATGAGATATATCAAGAAAAAATTACTCGTGATATATTGCGCTCAAAACTTTTAGCAACACTTTCATATACCTCTTATAAAGAGCCAGAGTACACTGCTCCTTTTGTTGAGCTTATAGTCGGTGTAAATGGTGCAGGAAAAACAACAACCATTGCAAAACTTGCTTACAAATACCAACAAGATGGGAAAAAAGTTATACTTGGTGCTGGAGATACTTTTAGAGCAGCGGCCATAGAACAGCTTACACTTTGGGCAAATAAGCTAAATATTCCCATTGTCTCTTCAAAACAGGGACATGATAGTTCTGCTGTTGCGTATGACACCATAGACTCTGCAAAAGCAAAAGGTTTTGATAATGTCATCATAGATACTGCTGGTCGGCTACATACACAGACAAACTTGGCAAATGAACTGAAAAAAATAAACCGTATTTGTGACAAAGCACACCCGGGCTCACCACATAGAACTATTTTGATTATAGATGGTACACAAGGGAACTCTGCTATTTCTCAAGCAAAAGCATTTGATGAGATGATAGGCATTGACGGTATTATTATTACCAAACTTGATGGAACTGCAAAAGGTGGTAGTATTTTTAGCATCGCTTACGCACTTAAACTTCCTATACTTTATGTAGGTACGGGCGAACAGCCTGAAAACTTAACTCCTTTTGATAAATATGAATTTGTAGATGGTCTTTTGGATGCACTCTTTGAAGAGACAGTAACAGTAGAAGAAAAAGAAGAAATACAAACGCAGCAGGAAACAGTTACGCAAGAATCTGTTCAAACTGAGATTGAAGAAGATAAAACTGATAATAAAGATGAAGAAAATAATATAAAAGAGCAAACACTCGAAACTTTTCTAAAAGAGGAGCGTCTTGTATTTGTAAAATATATCTCAGATTCAAAGGCATTGGTAAATTATGCCAATACACCAGTCGATACTACCATCCAATACTCCAACGGAACTTGGAGCTATCTAAAATAAAATATGACATCTTGTCATATTTTTTCAAATCCTCTCTCTTTTCTTGTACAATAAATCACTAAACTTAAAAGCAAGGCAAATCAATGGCTAAGAAAAAAATACTATTTGAGTGTCAACACTGTGGACTCACCACTCCAAAATGGATGGGAAAATGTACAAACTGCGGTGCGTGGGATAGCTTTATAGAGCTTAATGAGCAGCAACAAGAGGTGGTTAAACAAACAAAATCCACTCTAAGTTCTTCTGCTAAAGCTATTAGTATTAATGAAATTATAGAGGAAGAAGTTTACAGGTTTTCTTCACTTGATGATGAGCTTGACAATGTTCTCGGTGGTGGTATTGTCCCTGGTTCACTTACTCTTATTGGTGGTAGTCCTGGAGTTGGAAAATCAACCCTACTTTTAAAAGTCGGTGCAAATATTGCTTCAACACAAAAAGATGTTCTCTATGTAACAGGAGAAGAGTCTGCAGGACAGATAAAACTACGGGCAAACAGACTAAATTCAAATCATAACTCTCTTTATCTTTTAAGTGAAATAAGACTTGAGCAGATTTTAGTAGAACTTGAACACCGTAGATATGATTTTCTGATTATTGACTCTATTCAGACAATTTATAGTGAAAACATAACTTCTGCACCAGGTTCTGTTACCCAAGTACGCCAAATTACTTTTGAACTTATGCGTATTGCAAAAGAGAAAGATATAGCTATTTTTATTATTGGGCATATCACAAAAGAAGGGTCCATTGCTGGTCCTCGTGTACTAGAGCATATGGTAGATACCGTTTTATATTTTGAGGGTGACTCATCACAAGAGTTACGAATTTTACGAGGATTTAAAAATCGTTTTGGTGCGACAAGCGAAATAGGTGTTTTTGAGATGAAAGCAGAAGGATTGGTATCGGCAACAGATATAGCTTCACGATTTTTCAACAGAAATTCGCAACAAAGTGGCTCTGCTCTTACTGTCATTATGGAGGGAAGCCGTCCTATCATTTTAGAAGTACAGGCACTTGTTTCAGAGTCCCATACTCCAAATTCAAAGCGTCAAGCTACTGGATTTGACAACAATCGCTTAAATATGCTCCTTGCCCTACTAGAAAGAAAGCTTGAAATTCCGCTCTCTGGTTATGATGTTTTTATAAATATAACAGGGGGTATAAAAATTACAGAAACGGCAGCAGATTTAGCGATACTTGCAGCAATTATTAGTAGTTTTAGAGATAGAGCTATCTCTAAAGAGACCATTTTTATAGGAGAGGTCTCACTTGTTGGAGATGTACGAGAGGTATATGCTCTTGATGCCCGTCTTAAAGAGGCAAAAATGCAAAATATTACAAAAGCCCTTGTATCAAAAAAACCTCTTGAGAAAACAGCTATGAAAATATTTATAGTTGATGAAGTGACAAAACTTTTAGAGTGGTATTAAATTTATAAATTTAAACTTTTATTTGTCTGTTTCATTGTATAATTACCTAATTATGCACAAAAGGTAAAAAATGATAGATGCTGAGTTTAGAAGTGAAGAGAGATTTTCAAGATTGGCACTGGGGTACAACTCAGAAACTGAAAAAGAGGTTGTACAAACAGAGGTCGAAAAAGCAATTAAAAAATGCGCTTTAACTCCTGAAATGTACACGACAAAAGTTTCAAGTGGTAAAGAAGTTTTAATTATAGAATATCATGATGATTGCAACCGAGAAGCGGGTCCAATATTTGAAGATATAGTCAAATCTTTAAATGTTAAAGAGTGTAGTTAGAGTAGGAGTATTATATGAATATGGCAGAATATGCAGAAGGGAATAAACTTTTTAAAACTTATTTTAAGAAGAATAAAGAATCTCTGCTAAATCTTGTAGAAAATGGGCAGGCACCAAAAGCACTTTTTATAGGCTGTTCCGATTCTAGGGTAATTCCAGATATGATAATTCAATCTAATCCAGGGGATTTATTTGTTATACGCAATGTTGGAAACTTTGTGCCACCATTTAGTCCCGATGAGGATTTTCACTCAACAGCTTCAGGTATAGAATATGCAGTAAGTATATTAAATGTGGGGGAAATCATTATTTGTGGACATACACATTGTGGAGCCTGCCAACATCTTTTTGAAGACATTGATGATACTCCCAATCTTATTCATACAAAAAAATGGTTAGAGCTTGGAGAGAGTGCTAAAAAATCAGCAATACTCAGTCTGGGAATAAACGCTCCTCAAGAAGAGTTATTGCGTTTAACCGAAAAATTATCAGTCATTAAACAGATAGAAAATATTCTAACATATCCAAATGTTAAAGAGAGATTTGAAGCTAACGATTTACATATACATGGTTGGTATTATGATGTTGAAACTGGAAACATTGAATATTATGATGCAGATACTTACGAGTTTTTACCACTCAAAACATTAATTTCACATAGTGATAAATCATAATTTCAGGGAGTAAGAAATGGCTAAAGAAGAAGAAATAGAAGAATCTGAACAAAAAGAGAAAAAATCAAGTAGTAATATGCTAATGATTATTATTATTGTAGTCTTAGTTTTAATCATTGTTATAGGGGCAGTTGTCGCAGTTTTACTTATGGGTGGAGATGAAGAAGCAGCTGATACAAGTACACCTCAAGCAAAAGAAAAAAGTGTAGATGCACCAAAAACAAAACATATTCAAAATGCTTCTGTAGATAATGAAAGACCTTTGGATGAAATTGGAATTCTCTATCCACTTGACACTTTTACTGTAAACCTAAAAAGTGATTCAGGAAGAAGATACCTAAAAACTACAATATCACTCGAACTTAGTGGTCCAGATTTAAGTACAGAACTTGATACAAAAAAAGCAGTTTTAAGAGACAGGATTATTAGAATATTAAGTTCAAAAACGCTAGAAGAGGTCTCTTCAAGAAAAGGGAAGCAAAAATTATCTGATCAGATTATGAATACTTTAAATGCTATGATTACTAAAGGGCAAATAAAAGGCATCTATTTTACTGAATTTGTTATTCAGTAAAATTTTGAGAACAACAGTTATTGTACTAATGCATAAATATTTTTCTTTTCTTATTTTTCTTATTGCTTACCCTTTATTGGGTAATGATTTATCCTCTTGTTACTCTGTGCAACTAAAAAGTGTTTCACGGTTAAAGCAGCTAACGCTGCAAGTGCCCGATGGCTGTCAAGAGATGCAAATTTCTTCTTATGCCACATGGCGATGCGGCTGTTTTGAGACGGCAAGACAGGCGAAAAAAAGTCTCCTAAATTATAAGCACAAATATCCAAATGCAATTCTTGTACAAACATATAGGTACCGCTTTGACAAAAGTCCTGCTCTCACAAAAAAACCTACACCAAAAACAGAAGAGCTTACAAGTAAAAATGATTGGAATATTAGTACAAAACTTTTTAACGAAAATCTCTCTTTTTATAGCAATTCTTTGAAACAGACAGATTATTTACAAAATAATTTCTATGCAGATATACAGAAAAACCAAAAAAACATACAAAACACTTTTGAAAATCAATCTGATTTTTATGGTCTTTCTCTGCAAGGAAAATATGAACAGTATCTCAATCAAAACTATAGATTTCGTGAATATACTGATTATGAATATGATTTAAAATTACAGTTTGATCTTTTCAAAAATGGTTATTTTGAGCACAAAAAAGCAAATAATATCGCTCTTAAACAAGAGAAAATTGCATACTTACAAACATTCTCTTATGTTTTAAAAAATAATTATGATGAACAGCTACTTATTGCAAACGCAGCGCTTCAAGCAATCAATATAAAATACTATACACAACTAACTGCACTTTACAAAGAAGCACTCAAGCATCGAAAAAGCAGCTATATCAATGCTTTAAGTACACAAGATGAGTTAGAAGCACTCGAACAAAAGTATAATCGTTACAATAAAACAGCCAGAATATATGCACAGCATAAAAAATTACCTCTACCAAATAAAGCTGTAGTATTGCTAGGTAAAATTGGACAATTCAAACTCCAAAATAGTGAAAATATCCTCAAACTTGCAAAAAAGAACAATCCTAACACTGCCTTACAAAAAGCCCGTTTTTCACTATTAAATGAATCACCTTCTTATAGTGACAATGTAAAACTTAGTTTATATGCTCACAGACGAGTTGTTGATGAAATGGGATGGTATAACACTATCGGAGTTGAAGGAAAACTTCCACTTGACTTTACAAGTAATGAAGAACAAAAGGTCGCACAGCTTGAACAACACTCTAATGTTCTTGCACAAAAAAGCTTTGAAAATATAGTTCAAAACAAGCTTACACAGCTCATACAAAACTTTTCAGACCTACAGCAGCTTATAGTAATTGACAAAGATGATATTCATTATTTTCAAAAAAGGGTCGAGCGCTATAAAACTATACAAAACAATACCATTCCAAATCTCAACTATAATCCTGAGGATAAAATAATCAGCCTCTCTCAGCAGCTCATAGACCTAAAATTTCAAATAGCTCTAAAAAAAATAGAACTATTCAAAACACTCGGCAATATCGCTTACCTTAGCAATACTCCCGACATCTCACTACTTATAAAAGGGCATCAATGATACCTGCATCCATCACATCCCAAGCAAATTGCCAACGAAAATCACATCGTCTTACTATTCCTATTCAAGTAATTATTGAAGAAAAAAGCTATCGGCTCAACAACTGGTCTGCAAACGGCTTTCAAGTCGAAAATCTAGAACTTGAGCTTAAGATTGATGAGATAGTAGATGCTACGCTTGTACTACCTACAGGTGGTGCTTCTATTCTTTTAAATGTCAAAGCGCGTTTACGCAATATAAATCATAAGCTCTATGGATTTGAGATTACTGAAATTACAGAGAGAAACTCCCGTGTTTTACGCCACTATGCCTCTTTAGCCATTGATGGTAACTACAACCATATTGATGATCTCTCAAGTGATCTTTTTATGATGGATGTTGCTTCTCCCATCAAAGAGCCTATTGCTTTAACAGATAAAGAGTCAAAAAAAGTACACAGAAGTTTTCTAAAAAGGGTGTACTTCTATGCTGCGTTTGGACTACTCTTTATTGCTCTCATCTTTACCACTTTTTTATACAACTATCTTATTGTTGCGCACAGCACAGGACTTATCTCGGGAAATTCTCACAACTACAATGCACCAAAAGATGGGCTTTTACAATCTCTCTATGTCAAGAACAATCAACATATAGCAAAAGGAGAACTCCTTTTTGAGATGGATACAAAAAATGAGAAAAAACTACTAGAAAATAAAAAACGACAACAGCAACTGCTAAAAAAACAGCTGCATAGTGCAAAAAAACTACTCACGCATATTAATCACACTATCGCTCAAAAACGAGTACAGATGCAATCTTTAGGTAAATTGGAAAAAGAGAAAATTTTAAGCACAAAAAAAGCAGCCGAATCAAATTACAAAAGAGCCCTATACCTCTATAAAAGACATCTTATTACAAGTAAACAATTTAGTGAGATGCAAAACCAATATCTGCACTTTAAAGCACAATATGACAATATATTTCTGCATCAAAACATCCCCACGAAGAATAGCCTTTTAGTAGATCAGGCATATATTAAAAGCCAAGATCAAAAAATTGCTCTACAAAAGCTTATTGATAAAATTGCCATCGATATGAATCTCAACAAAGATGATATTACAAGTTTACAAAAAGATATAAACGCAAGTATTGTGCTCTCCCAAGAAGATGCCATTGTGCATAATATTTTTCATAAAGCACACAGTTATGTAAAGTTTAGCGACAATATTCTAACCCTAGAGACACTCCAACAACCTTATATTCTTACAAAACTACTCTCTTCACAGATAGACAATATCTATTTAAAAGAACCTTGCTTAATCTATTCCAAGCGTCTCAACAAGTTTTTTAATGCGCATGTCGTAGGAATCGGTTACTCTATAACTCAAGGCAGCACAACAAATACAGTAGAAATATCACAAAATGAAATTCCGATTCGTATTGCCTTTGATGATCCTTCTGTGCATTTTCATCTTAATGAGTATCTTAAAGTCTACTTTTTAAACTCCTCAGAGTTTGCAAAAAAAGCTTTTCGAATACTTCCACAAAATCTTATTTTACTATAAAGAACAGATATGAGACGATTTGGACATGAGAGTGCTTACCAATCTTTTGTAAAACCGGCACTCTTTTACTTTTCGCTTTCAATGGTACTGATCTATATCTCTTTTCCATATATGAGCCACATACATAAGAGTATAATCATAGGCGCTGCATTTATAGGAAGCTGGCGTTATT
>NZ_JALUKE010000238.1 GCF_027056685.1 Sulfurimonas sp. | reverse complement strand
ACCTTCCCCACCTAATTTTTCAACACTTTTTAAAAACTTTTGCAAATCTTCTTTACTTTTGACATATTTTTGGGGAATTATGCGTATATTTTTGCCCTCATAAGGCTTCACTTTTGCAAGACGCTCAAAGAGTCCACCCGCTGCGTTTGGAACTTCAAATATATAATGCTTTATCTCGTGCCATTTTTCACTTGGCACTCTGTCTCTTACAATAGAAGAGATATTTTCAAAATCTCCTTGCTTACTCCACAACTCCCCATCAATTGCAAATGGTGGATAATCTCTAACAAACCACTTTGGAGCATGAATGATTTTACCACCACGACTAATAAGATGTTTACCATCCCAAAAGGCACGAATACCATCTAACTTTTCACTCATCACCCATCCGCTAATGTTCTGGTCTTTATAGACTTTTAAAAGCAGCAGATTTGGCTTCGCAGCAAAAAGTATAAATGGTAATAGTAGTAAAAAAAGTTTTATCATAATTGTGTTGTTATATACTCTATCTCATCATCCCTCACATACGGATTCATAGGCAGGCTCATTATCTCTTCACTTACTCTTTCTGCGATTGGAAAGTCACCTTTGCTATATCCAAGATACTCGAAACACTCTTGTAGATGCAGTGGCATTGGGTAATGAACTGCTGTTGGTATGCCCTTTTCTTTAAGTTGTACTTGCAGTTCATCTCTATTTTGAACTCTCACTGAGTACTGTGCCCATGCTGATGTTGTCTCTGGGTTTTGGTACGGAGTTACAAGTTCTTTGTTTTGAAGTGCCTGAGTATATTTTTGCGCTACTTCTTGTCTCAGTGCCAAATCTTTTGTGTAGTGTTTGAGTTTTACATTGACCACTGCACATTGAAGAGTATCCATTCTTCCACCTACACCTATGTATTTATGGTGGTAGCGTTTGTTCTGTCCATGCACTCGAAGCATTTTCATCTTCTCTGCTAGTTCGTCATTGTTTGTAAAGACTGCTCCACCATCACCAAAACATCCAAGTGGTTTAGCAGGGAAGAAGCTTGTTGTTGATATATCACCCAAGTTTGAATCAGTTTTACCTTTGTAAGTACTGCCAAAGCTCTGTGCACCATCTATTATGACTTTGAGATTATGTTTCTCTGCTATGCTTGCAATAGCATCCATATCTGCTGGTTGCCCATAAAGACTTACAGGGATGATGGCTTTTGTGTTTGGGGTAATTTTTGCTTCTATTTTACTTGGGTCAATGTTGTAAGTTTTTTCATTTATATCTACAAATACTGGTTTAGCTCCTAAAAATGCTATGGTATCAGCCGTTGCTATAAAAGTAAAAGGTGTTGTTATTATCTCATCACCGGGTTTGATGTCAAGTGCCATCATTGCGAGTATGAGTGCTTCTGTACCGCTTGCACAGCTTATGGCGTGTTTGGCTCCTGTAAATTCTTCTAGGTTTTGTTCTAGTTCCTTTACTGCATCACCCATAATATAGCTTGCATTATTTAAAACCTTTTCCATATCTTCTTCCAGTTCTGGCTGGTACATGAGGTATTGTTTTTTTAAATTTGCAAAGTCGATTTTGTTATCTTCTTTGTGCTGTAAAAACTCTGCTGGTTGCATTGCAATTTCAGAATATTTTTGCAACATATATTCATCTCTAGTAATTACTTTAGCACCTATAGCTTTTGCAGATCCGATAACTTGAGAATCTTCTATGTCAGAATAGTCTATTTCTATGTAAGATGGAGTTTTTGCTATTTTGACATTTTGTACAAATATTTTTATTCTCTCATGTACTTCATCAAGTGCCTCTTTATTAGAGTAATTAAATTGAGTTTTTATCTCTTTAAA
>NZ_JALUKE010000237.1 GCF_027056685.1 Sulfurimonas sp. | reverse complement strand
CTATGTAAATACTCATGCACATAGGAAGCTTCCAGTAGCTACAGAATCAGAACTTGATGGTACAGTTATTGGTGTTGATTTAAAATATAGCAATATTCCGTTTGCAAAATCAATCAACTTTGATGTCTATCCACTAAAGCTTTCAAAAAAGGTAAGTGATTCTTTAAAAACTGAAGATATTAATTTTTACAATAAATTTAGTGCTTTTTTAGAGGCAAAAGGTCTGCTCTATCATGTGGATTATAATCTTATAAATAGTAAATTTAAAGGCTATGTAAAAGATATAAATGAAGTTTACAAACTACAAAATGGTTCGGATGTAACTCTAAAACTTTTAGGAACAAACTTCAAAGGGGAGGGTGATCTGCTTTCTGCAAAAAGTATTGATTCAAAAATAAAAACGATGCGTCTTGAAGCGACTCAAAAAGGAGAACGAGCACTGCTCTCTCTTGAAGATTTTAAAGAAAATAACACTTTCGTCTCTTTTCATAATTACAAGAGTGCAGTAGAGTTTAAAAAGATGCACTTTCTTATAGATGGGACACAGGACGACCTTAATATTTCTGTAGAAAAACTCCAGACATCTTCAAACGCAACAACAAATAAAGAACGCGTTACAATGAAGTCACACACTGCGTTTAAAACACTCAATATAAGCTCAAAACAACTCTCCCTTAATGTTAAAAAACTCAATAGTGATGTAACTCTAAAAGGGCTGGCTCAAAAACCAATGGAAGATATAAGTAATCTTTTAAATAAAACAACAAATATAAACGCAGTAGCTGGGCAAAAAGAGATGCAAGAAGCACTGCTTAAGCTCTTAGAAAAAGGTTTGAAAATTGATATTTCAGATGTATCATTAGCCGATGTTGTAGTAAATAAAAAAGAAAATTATGGTGCATTGAAGATGAATCTTAATTTGGTAGTAAATAAAGATGAAAATATTTCACAAAAAGTCAAAATGTCACCGTTACTTTTGCTTTCAAATTTAAAACTGGATTCAAATATCAAACTTTCACAAATGATGTATGATAAGTTAGTTCAAAATTCACCAATGGCAGGAGTAATCTCTTCGTATGCGAAAAAAGAGAAAAAAAGTGTAGTTTTTAAGATACAACTGCATGACGCAAAACTCTATGTAAATGGAAAAGCAATTCAGTAGATGAAGTATTTTGTTAGCATTTTTTTACTCTCCTTGTCACTTGCGGCTTCAACGCTGCAGCTTGCAACATCATCAAATCCGGCAAGATTAAATCCTCTTCTTGCTACGGATTCTTCATCGTCTGAAATCACTGGTTTTATATTTAATGGACTTGTGAAGTATGACAAAGATTCTAAAGAGATCATTGGGGATTTGGCAAAAGAGTTCTATTTTAAAAATGCAACAACACTCATCTTTAAACTACGAAAAAATGTAAAGTGGCAAGACGGTAAAAGTTTTAGTGCAGATGATGTACTTTTTACCTATAAAGTTTTGACCTCAGACAAGGTAGCTTCACCATATAGTGCAGGATTTCGTTTTGTAAAAGATGTGAAAGTTTTAGATAAATATACTTTAGAAGTGGATTATAAAGAGCCATATTTTAAAGCTTTAGAGACTTGGATGATGGGGATTTTACCAGAGCATATTTTAAAAAATGAGAAAAATCTTATGACCTCGTCGTTTAATACACATCCCATAGGTACAGGTCCTTATAAACTCACACAACTTGAACTCTCTAAAAATATAGAACTCACTGCGTTTGATGATTATTTTGAGGGGCGTCCGAAGATAGATAAAATCTCTTTTCATGTTATACCTGACCCTATGACTAGACTTTTGATGCTAAAAAATGGACAGTTAGATATTGGAAGTATTGAACCTCTTGTAATGCAGAGACAACTTGGTGCTGACTTTTTTAAGAAGTTTAATATTTATGAGAAAATTTCTCTCTCTTACACTTATCTTGGTTTTAATCTTCGCCTTAAAAAGTTTCAAGATGCACGCGTTCGTCAAGCACTCTCTTTGGCAATAGATCGTCAAGAGCTTGTAAATATTCTCTTTTTTAAACATGCAAAAGTCTGTAGCGGTCCTTTTTTACCAGGGACAATGGCATTTAACCCTAATGTAAAAGTACCGACACAAAATATTCAAAAAGCAAAAGAGCTTTTGAAAGAGGCAGGATATGATGCAAAACATCCATTTTCATTTGAAATAGTAACCTCAAACGCAAGTTCTATTCGACCCTATGCGGCAGAAATCTTACAGTACCAACTGCAAAAAGCAGGGGTAAAAGTAACATTACGAGTAATGGAGTGGCAGGCTTTTTTAAATATGGTCGTATTTCCACATAAATTTGATGCGGTACTCCTGGGATGGGGACTCTCTCCTACACCTGATCCCTATATTTTTTGGGATAGTGCCAGTGATAAGCCTGGTGGTTTTAATCTTGTAGGCTACCGCAATAAAAAACTTGATAAACTTATAGCAAAGTCACAAAAAGTGATAGATAGAAAAAAATTAGGGCAGATGTGGCAGGAGATGTTTAAGATGATAGTAGATGATAATCCCTATCTATTTTTATATATTCCAAATTCTATTACTGCTGTAAATAAAAATATAAAACATATTGAACCTGCTTTGAGTGGGATATGGCACAATTATATTAGCTGGGAGAAATAAATAGATGATAATACTTTTTGATTTAGATGGAACACTTATAGACTCAACAGAGGCGATTTTGGAGAGTTTTCATAACTCTTTTGATCTGCTCAACTACCCTCATCCCACAGATGAAGCAATAAAAGCATTGATAGGTCATCCCCTTGATGTAATGTACAAAGAATTAGGGGTGAGCAAAGAGAAAGTATGGGATTTTGTAGATACATATAAAGAACATTATAGAAAAATATCGACGCAAAAAACAGTTTTATTGCCGCATGCAAGAGAGGCTGTTACTCTTGCAAGTACATTTGCAGAGTTAGGGATAGTTACTACAAAAACGGGTAAGTACTCTCGTGTATTGATGGAGCATTTTGGACTTATGGATAAATTTAAAGTGCTTATTGGGCGTGAAGATGTTATAAATCCTAAACCAAACGCTGAACCCATTTTACAGGCGCTGCAGCAGTTAAATTCAAAAGATAAGGATGTTTGGATGATAGGTGATACTACTATGGATCTTCTTGCTACAAAGAATGCAGGTGTAAATAGTATAGGAGTGTTGTGTGGATATGGTAAAGAAGAGGTCTTGAAGTATTATACTAATATCCTGTGTCAAAACGCTTATGAGGCGATAAAATATCTTGAGAAGGTGCAGAGATGTTTATGAAACTATTTTTTATTTTATCTTCTATATTCTTACTGTTGGCTATTAATGGATGCTCCTCATTAAATCTTTCATGGAAAAAAACAGAACAAGCATCTTATAATGCTGCAGTAGATCCTCTCACCTGGGCACCTGCACTTGGGAGTGCTGTTCTTTATACAACACAGTATGATAATGATATTTCAAAATATATGATGGAACATAAACCTATACAATGTATTAAAATTTCATCTAAAGACTGTACAGATAGAGACGATGTATATCGTGAATTAAATAGTGTGCTTACTTTCACGACGGCTGGATTGGTAGATGATGATGGAAATACAACAAAAAAAATAAAACGACTTGTCGTTGAAGAGTCTACATATATTCTTTCAAAATCAGTTGTTCTTAGCCTTGAAACTGTTGGAAAAACAACCCCTGATGGTAGACATACAACAGCTCTTGGCTCACATCACGCACTTGAACCATTTGCAGGTTCTGCAATGACACGGCGTAATGTTGCGCAGATGAATATTCCAGCACTTGGAAAATATACTATTGTTGGTGCAAGTTATTACTTCTCAAGTTATACAGCTCTTACAAGAATTCAAGAGGGGGGGCATTCTTTGGGCGATCAGTTTGTTAATATGGCAGTTGGAAATTTTCTTGGACTTTTCATGGACGATATGTTTATGTCAGGGGATAATACAAAACTTCATATTTTACCTCTAAAGGATAGAATTGAGTTTTCTTTGAATTATCATTTTTAGTAGAAAAAATGCACACTCTTAACTTACAGCCTCCGCTTAGTTGCAATATGAAGCTATATTTAAGTGCTAGTTGCCTAAAATACAGCTAAATGGACTTAAATATTTTAATTAAAGTTTCTTGAAAAATTGAAGGAGAATTTATGCTAGAAATTAGATGGCATAGCCGTGCAGGTCAAGGTGCTGTAACTGGAGCTAAAGGTTTAGCAGATGTTATTTCAACAACTGGTAAGCAAGTTCAAGCATTTGCATTTTATGGATCGGCAAAGCGTGGGGCTGCAATGACTGCATATAACCGTGTTGATGATAAAGTTATCATGAATCATGAAAAGTATATGGAGCCGGATTATGTATTTGTAATTGACCCTGCCCTAGTTTATACTTCTGATGTTACTGTAAATGATAAAGAAAACACTATTTATATCATTACAACACATTTGAGTACACAAGAGCTCATAGCTTCGCAACCAAAATTAGAGGGGAAAACAATTTATACTGTAGATTGTATTAAAATTGCGCAAGAGACTATTGGTCGTGCTATTCCAAATACACCTATGCTTGGTGCATTTATGAAAATATCTGAGATGTATGATATAGAATTCTTTAAAGAGAATATGAAAAGAATTCTTGCAAAATTACCTCAAAAAATCGTTGACGCAAATATGCTTGCAATTCAACGTGCATATGACGAAGTGAAATAAGGAGCTGATGATGGCAAATACAGGTTGGGACGAATTTGAAATCGGAGCAATGCTTCGTACATTTGAGGGTGAAGCAGGTGATGTTGTTAGAACTCTTCAAGAAGACCGTAACTACACACAAAATAGTTCATTTAGTGCATCAGTAGCAGATTGGAGAATTGAGAAACCAGTTTTCAATAAAGATTACTGTATTGATTGTCAATTTTGTTGGGTTTATTGTCCAGATATTTCAATTATTTCAAGAGACAAGAAAATGATAGGTATAGATATGGATCACTGTAAAGGGTGTGGTATCTGTGTTGAGGTTTGTCCAACAAATCCAAAATCACTTCTTATGTTTCCTGAAAAAGCGGATGAAGAGACAGAAATTGCTCAATGGCCGAGCAAAGAAGAGAAGGAGAAATAGATGGCATTTGATAAAATGGAATTAAAAGATATTGAAGTATGGGATGGCAACTATGCCGCTGCACAAGCACTGAGACAATCTCAAGTGGATGTTGTTTCTGCGTATCCTATTACACCATCTACTGGGATTGTTGAAGGATTTGCAAAATTCAAAGCTGACAATTATGTAGAGGGTGAATTTGTAATGGTTGAGTCAGAGCATGCTGCAATGTCAGGGTGTATTGGTGCTGCTGCTGCAGGTGGGCGTGTTGCTACTGCAACTGCTTCTCAAGGTCTTGCTCTTATGGCAGAAACACTTTACCAAGCATCTGGTATGCGTTTACCAATTGTACTTAACCTTGTAAACCGTGCATTAGCTGCTCCACTTAATGTAAATGGTGACCATTCAGATATGTATATGGTTCGTGATAGTGGTTGGATTCAATTTGATGCTTACAATCCTCAAGAGGCGTATGATTTAAATTTTATTGCATTTAAAGTGAGTGAAGATCATGATGTGAGACTTCCAGCTATTGTAAATCAAGATGGTTTTATGACTTCACATACTGCACAAGGTGTACATACTATGGATGATGATACTGCGTTTGGTTTTGTTGGTGAGTATAAACCAATGAACGATATGCTTGATCTTGAACATCCTGTAACACATGGTGTACAAACTGAAGAAGATTGGCACTTTGAACATAAAGCGCGTCAACATAATGATATGATGACTATTGTTCCAGGTAAAATTGATGAAGCATTTGCTGAATTTGAAAAACTTACTGGAAGAAAATACAATCAAGTAGAAAAGTACGATATGGATGATGCTGATGTAGCAGTTGTTTGTATGGGTACTTCTGTTGAGACTGCTCGTGAAGTGGCAAAAGAGATGAGAACAAAAGGTATTAAAGCGGGTGTTGTAGGTCTTCGTGTATTTAGACCTTTTCCATTTATGGCAATGGCTGATGCTCTTAAAGATGTAAAAGCAGTAGCTGCACTTGACCGTTCGGCTCCAGGTGGAACACCGGGTGCATTATTTAATGAAATTGCTGGTTCACTATTTAATACAGACTCTAAAATGCTTCTTTCTGGTTATATTTATGGTCTTGGTGGTCGTGACTTAACAAAAAAACATTTAGTTGATTTATATACTGAACTTCAGGCAAATGCTGATGCAGGGAAAGTACTTACACAACAACAACAGTTTATCGGTGTTCGTGGACCGAAACTAGCTTATTTATAGGAAATTAGTATGAGTGAAATG
>NZ_JALUKE010000236.1 GCF_027056685.1 Sulfurimonas sp. | reverse complement strand
TTAGGTATAACTGCTTTTACACTTTTACTCTACATTCCTAAACGAAGCATACTCTTTAGTGGGTTTTTCATAGGTCTTTTATGGTTTTACTGGATAGGGTATAGTTTTAAGTATGATGGCGTAGGCTATATGACACCTTTTATAACTTTTGGATTTGGAGTATTGTATCTCATCTTCTTTGCACCTTTAGCTTTTACAAACAAGCCCTATTTCCGTGCTATTTTTCTCTTTATTCTTAGTTTTATAGAACCCCTTGGATGGAATTGGATGAAACTAGAACTTCCCTTTGTAAATAGCTATATTGGCGTTTATAAATACCAATTTATCGCCCTACTTTTAGCACTTAGTCTGCCTGCTCTTATAAAAAACAAAAAGTTCAAAGCAGTTCCTCTTCTTTTACTCTTTGTTGCATTTAACTATGGCTACCCACCACAACACAATGCACCAATTAAAATAAAACTTGTTGCAACACATATAAAACAAGAGGATAAATGGCAAAGAAAGAACCTCTATCCAACTGTTAATATGATATTTAACGAAATTGATAAAGCAACAAAAGAGGGGTATGATTTAGTTGTATTTCCAGAGTCTGTTTTTCCACTCTTTATGAATAAGAACCCTCTTCTACTCTCACAAGTTCTAGCGGCGAGTAAACATATAGACATCATTGCAGGTTCACTACTTCGCGAAAATCATCTTAACTACAATGTCACTTACTTTTTTCAAAATCAAACCTATAAAATTGCAAAAAAACTGGTACTTGTGCCTTTTGGAGAGTATATTCCACTCCCATCCTTTATGAAAAAATTTGTAAACGATACTTTTTTTGCAGGAGCGAGTGATTTTGTAACAGCCAAAAAGCCAACTGATTTCCTCATCAAAGGGGTAAAGTTTAGAAATGCAATCTGTTACGAAGCGACTTGTCAAAAACTTTATGATGGTGATGTGAAATATATGATAGCCATCAGCAACAACGCATGGTTTGTCCCTTCCATTGAACCGACTCTGCAAAAACTACTTATGGAGTACTATGGACGAAAGAATGGTGTAACAATTTATCATGCAGCAAATGCCGCGGGCACGGGAGTAATTAAGTAATTTTAGGTATAATAAAGTGCTTATAAATAAAAAATCATATAGGGGTTCATAAAATATGCTTAATTTAAAAAATCCAAATCTTTATTTAAACCGTGAAATATCATGGTTACAGTTTAACACAAGAGTCCTCAAACAGGCGCAAGATGAATCATTGCCACTGTTGGAGCGTCTTAAATTTTTAGCAATTTATGGTACAAATCTTGATGAGTTTTATATGATTCGCGTTGCTGGATTAAAAAAACTCTTTTCAGCTGGCATTATTGTCTCAGGTGCGGACAGACTCACACCTCTACAACAACTTCGTGAAATTAGAAATTATCTTCACCAAGAGCAGCAGGTTGTTGAACACTGCCGAAGTGAAATTTTTAAAAAACTTGAGCCACATGGAATTTCTGTAAAAACATATGATGAATTAGAGAGCCAAGATAAACGCACCCTTAATCAATATTTTAATGAAAATATATATCCAGTAATTATACCTATTGCTGTAGATGCCACTCACCCTTTTCCACATCTAAACAACCTTAGTTTTGGTCTTATTGTCAAGCTGCGAGATAATGACAATGAAGATATAGAGCGTTTTGGAATCATCCGTGTACCTCGCGTTTTAGATAGGTATGTAGAGCTTGAAAGTGGTACTTATGTTCCTATAGAGAGCGTGGTAGAGAAGCATGTGCAAGATCTCTTTCCCGGATATTCACTTATAAAGTATGCTTCATTTCGTGTAACAAGAAATGCTGACATCGCCATAGAAGAAGAAGAAGCCGATGACTTTATGGAAATTCTTGAAGAGGGTCTAAAGCTTCGTCGTAAAGGAGAGATGGTACGACTTGAAGTTGGTTCAAACGCAGATGAGGAAATTATCAACTTTTTCAATCGCCATGCGCATATTTATAAAGATGATATTTATACCTTTCACACATTTTTAAACCTCTCTAGTCTTTGGCAAATTGTATCAAACAAAGATTTTGCTCAGCTTTTAGCACCATCTTTCCAACCAAAGGTACTCCCACCATTTGACAGCAATGAGGACTACTTCTCTATTTTAGAAAAACAAGATATTTTACTCTACCACCCTTATGATAGTTTTGATCCTGTTGTAAACCTCATTCAATGTGCAACAAAAGACAGTGATGTGGTCTCCATTAAAATGACACTCTACCGCTCAGGGACAAAATCTCCAATCGTTAAAGCACTTATTGATGCGAGTGAAAGCGGCAAGCAAGTAACAGTTATGGTTGAACTTAAAGCAAGATTTGATGAAGAGAATAACCTTATCTGGGCGAAAGCCTTGGAGAAATCTGGTGCTCATGTTATCTATGGTATTCAAGGATTTAAAGTGCATGCAAAAGCAGCACTTATTACACGCCGAAAAAATGGAAAGCTCAAACAGTATGCACACTTAGGCACAGGAAACTACAATCCTGCTACGGCTAAGATTTATACCGATATGAGTTATATGACAAGTAAAGATGCCATTACAAATGACTTGACACGCTTCTTTCACTTCCTTACAGGTTTTAGTAAAAAGGGCAAGCTCAACGAACTCTATATGGCACCATCACAGATCAAACCAAAACTCCTCTCACTCATTCATAATGAGACAAGACAGGGAACAAATGGTCAAATCATTGCAAAAGTGAATTCACTTGTTGATGAAGATGTCATAAGAGCCCTCTACAAGGCTTCGCAAGCAGGTGTAAAAATTGATCTTATTGTTCGTGGTATCTGTTGCTTAAAACCAGGAATTGAAGGTGTGAGTGAAAATATTCGTGTTATCTCCATTCTTGGAAAATATCTTGAACATGCCCGTGCATTTTACTTTAAAAATGATGCTTCAAAAATCTACATCTCTAGTGCAGATTGGATGCCTAGAAATTTAGTAAGACGCATTGAACTCCTTACTGCGATCAAAGATGAAGCCGCACAAAATAAAATCATTCAGATACTGAAACTACAATGTGCAGATAATGTCCTCTCTCATGAACTACAAAAAGATGGCACTTATATAAAAGTAAAAGCACAAAAAGGTGAGAGAAATATAAACAACCATAAATTGCTAGAAGATTATGTCAATAAAATTGCAAAAGCAACACGCAAAGAGACCTCAAGTTATGTAACACAACTTGCAGAGCGCCTCTTTATAGAGAGTTAGGAGATTTACTATGTTACATTCATTTAAAGGTACCCTGCCTAAGATAGGAGAAAAAAGTTGGATAGCACCCTCTGCTGATGTTGTTGGAGATGTCACTTGTGGTAAAGATTGTTCTATCTGGTTTGGCTGTGTCGTTAGAGGCGATGTTCATTATATATCTATTGGCGATAGAACAAATATTCAAGATTTATCTATGATTCATGTCACACACTATAAGAATGGTGATAAATCTACAGGAAATCCAACTATCATTGGTAATGATGTCACCATTGGACATCGGGTAATGCTACATGGTTGTATCATCGAAGATGCCTGTCTTATAGGAATGAGTGCTACCATTTTAGATGGAGCAATTATTGGCAAAGAGAGCATAGTAGGCGCAGGAGCGCTTGTTACAAAAGACAAACGCTTTCCTCCCCGTTCACTTATCATTGGTGCACCTGCTAAAGTTGTGCGCACACTTAACGATGAAGAGGTGGCAGAACTTTATGGCTCGGCAAAACGCTATGTTGCTTTTAAAGAAGATTATAGAATTTAAGTTCTATAATCTGCGTTTATCTCAATATAACGGTGACCTAAGTCACATCCAAACGCGGTAAATACGCCATCTGCAATTCCAAGGTCACAATAGATTGTAAACTCATCAAGCTTCATAACTTCTGAAGCTTTTCGCTCCATTGCTGCATCAAAATAGAGTTCACCCCGTTTATATACACATAAATCATTAAAAGCAATAGTTAATTTTTCCTCATACGCTTCTGCCCCACTCGCTCCAACTGTTGAAGCAATTCTTCCCCAATTTGGATCTTCACCATAGAGTGCTGTTTTTACAAGCAATGAGTTGGAGAGTGCTTTTGCCACTATTTCAGCCTCTTTATCATCTTTTGCACCACTCACTTCGTAGGTTACAAGTTTTGTAGCACCCTCACCATCTTTTACCATTTGGCGTGCTAAAAATCGCATGATGTTGTAGAGGGCTTCACTAAACGCAGTCGCATTATAAGCTCCACTTTTTGCATTTGAAAGGAGCATTACAGTGTCATTTGTAGAGGTGTCACCATCTACACTCGCAGCATTAAAAGTAAAGGCAATATTTTTATCAAGATGTTTTTGCATCTCCTCTTTATTCACATCTGCATCAGTTGTAATAAAACAGAGCATCGTAGCCATTGCAGGATTAATCATTCCCGCACCTTTTGCCATGGCTCCTATGTGAAAACTACTGCCATCTGCAAGTTCTACTTTGTAAGCAATCTGCTTTGAGAAGGTATCAGTAGTCATAATAGCCGCTGCCGCTGCGTTTGGCTCTCGTTTGCTCAAATCAAAAAGTTTTGCTCCAGCTATAAGCTTCTCTTTTGGTACTCTCACACCAATAACACCTGTGGAACTCATCACTGGATTGGAGACAGTTGATGGAAGTGTTGCTAAAATTGCTTCAATGTCTTCAATACCTGCTTTACCCGTCATAGCATTCGCATTTTTTGAGTTTATAAGCACAAAATTTGTCTGAAATTCGCCTCTGTTTTGAAAGTGTCTAATGGGTGCTGCTGCCATCTTATTTGTTGTAAAAGTTGATGCAATCGCACACATATTTTCACTATAAATAAATGCCATATCTTTTGCATTTTCTGCTTTAAGACCTGCACTTATACCATCTGCATAAAAACCATCAGCAGCACATACGCCACCATCTATTTTTATTAATTTATACAAAATATAACTCCTTTGAATGTTTGCTATGAAAAAATGAAGTAAAGAAAAATATTATAAAACGAAGAAAAGAGAGCTGAAAAAAAAGTTTTTTAGATTTTGGGGAGAAATCCCCAGAAAAGAGGTTAAATTTTTTTTGAATAAAATTCAAAAAAAATCCTAATTTACGCGTTCTTTTTAAGTGTGCGTAACTCTTTTGCAGAAATCTTAATTTTTTTAGTTGTACCATCTTCTAATGTAATACGAACTGTTCTTAAGTTTAATAAAAAACGACGCTTTGTTCTGTTTTTTGCATGAGAAACATTGTTCCCACTCATAGGGCCTTTGCCACTAATAGCACATCTTCTTGCCATTTGAGTATCCTTGAATGATATTTAAAGTTGCGAATTGTATCAAATAAAAGCAAAACTTCAACTTAAGCCAATTTAATTTACTCTTAGTAGAACAATTTATATTTATTTTATACTTATGTAGTTAGAATACAAAATAATCTTCTCTACAAAAAGGAATCATTTGATTACAAGAGAAAAAGTCGATGCATATATTCAAAAAATTCCTCCAGCACCGCAAGCACTACAACAAACCGTACTCTATCTTAAGAAAGAAGAGTTGACAAAAGCTGCTCACAGTGCCAAAAAAGATTTAGCACTTAGTGCTTACTTAGTAGAACTTGTAAATAAACCAATTTTTGGATTTAGAAACAAAGTAGAGGATATTTCACAAATCTTTGGAATTTTAGGTGTTGAGCGTTCACAACAAGCCGTTTACAACTATATGATTTCACTTTTATCTCCTGTAAAGTGGCAACTCTTTGCACTCAATAGAAGCTCCTTTTATGACCTGCAAGCAGAGCTTTCAATAAAATGGCAAATAATTTTAGAACATCTAAACATCGCCGATAAAGATATTCAAAATGCTATTACCCTACTCCCTGCAAGTATTATCGTATCCGAAGCACTTTTTTGCGAAAAACTTGATGATGTAAAGCTCCTTCGGAGTGTAAATGAGATTGATCTCAATACTATACTTACAAGACTCTGTAATTTAGATCTCTTTGACATCTGCCAAATAATAGCTGCTAAATGGAATATGAGTGAGAAAAGTGCCCAAATTATACAAGCATCAAGTGGTGTTAAACCCTCAGAAGATGAAGAGATAAATAGACTTGGAAAGTATATGCATCTATTGCTCTTTTTTACACTTTCAAAACCTGAATATATAAATGCAGGGCTCAATGATTTTATAGATTTTCAAATAGAATATGTACAAGATGTATATAATGATTTTGCAAAACTAATGGAGATTTCATGAGAGCAGTAGTGAAAAATGGTATAGGTGTTTTTCACCCACAAGGTTTTTTAGATGGCAACTCAAGCACAGCACTTTTAAGTATAGATGACATAAACGCAACACTAAAGGCTAATGCAGACATCATACTAGTTTCACTGAAAAAGGTAATATTTTTTAATCGCAATGGGCTTGATACTTTTATAAAAATGTTCAATAAAGTTCGTAGTGCAAACCATATTATTGTAGGTTTTTGTGATTACGATACAAAAAAGTACCAAGCAATACAAAAGTTTTACAAAGATGAACTTACATTTTCACTTTTTAAGACACAAGAGATTGCAAATCTTTTCTCTAATGGCTATAAAAATCAAGAAAAAAATGTACTGCTTTATAGTGATGATAAATCTCAAAGAACAGCTATTGCCATTGAACTGCATGATAATGGACATAATCCAATAGTGACTCAATCTCAAGAAGAATTTTTAGAAAAAGTAAAAAATAAAGATGCTTATGATGTAATTGTAGATGAGTCATATTTAGGACAAATGGGACAACAAGTAGCGACACGAGTAACGGGAAATGCCATTATATATACCCTCTCTTCATTTCTTGATGCTGAAATAGGCAATACTTTTAATATTGCCTACCATAACAATTCTCTCAATGTAGGTTTTAGACTCTTCATTTTTGATGCTTATAAAGTAGTAAGCATGAATGTACATGCATTGAACTTTTTTTCAAAATTAGCCTCTGCTGCTGCAGAATATAATGCTACTATCTGTTTTGTAGGTATGACCTTTGAAAAAACTCCTATGACATTTAAAGAGACGCTTGAAGATGCAGGTATAATGTTTTTTGAGCAGATGAATGACATTTTAGAGAATAAAGAACTTCTTGAGGAACTTGGTGCAAGCAGTGCAGCAGGAGCAAAGAACAAACGCCCACTAAATAAAGTAATCGTTTCAGAACTAGCAAATTTTGTTGATGCAACTGTAGCAACCATAGAGATGATGACAAATGCACAGGCAATCAAAGAAGCAGCTAATGTAGATAAAATCAAAATTGAAAACCCAGAAAATAAAATAGCAAGTTCAATTGGCTTTTACGGTGATATTGACGGGATGGTAATGCTTGTTTTTCCTATTGATATAGCAAAAAAATCATGTGAACTTTTAATTGGTGAGAGTACTGATGATTTAGAATTGATTTTAGACACCCTTGCCGAACTAGTAAATATAGTAGGAGGGAAAATAAAAACACTTCTCTCAGATGAAAATGTACATGTTGATATTACGCTACCACGAACATATAGAAATGTTCAAGGACTTTTAGAAATAGCAGGAGATAAAAAGGGAGTGCAAGTTGATCTCTCTTTTGACAATGATAAATTTCTCTTTTTCTTAACAAGATAAAAGTATCCTCTGTGTATAATGCGCACATAATTTATTAGTAGGAAAAATATATGCAAGTAGCACCTAGTATTCTCTCAGCTGACTTTGGAAATTTACAGCGTGATGTCCAAGAAATATGTGAATCAGGATGTGATTTGGTCCATGTTGATGTAATGGATGGACATTTTGTCCCAAATCTCACTATTGGACCAGTAGTTGTATCTGCTGTTGCTAAAGCAGCTACAAAGCCTTTAGATGTACATTTAATGGTTGAGAACAACAGCTTCTTTGTTGGTCTGTTTGCACCCCTTAAACCAGAATATATATCTTTTCATCTTGAATCTGAAAAACACCCTCATAGAGTTATACAACAAATCCGCTCTTATGGTATTAAACCCTCCATTGTACTCAATCCAAACTCCCGTCCCGAAGAGTTAGAGTATCTTTTAGAATTTTTAGATATGGTACTTCTTATGAGTGTTAATCCTGGGTTTGGAGGACAGAGCTTTATTGATACTGTTATTCCAAAGGCAAAAAAATTACGAAAAATGATAGATAAAATCAATCCTAATTGTCTTATTGAAGTCGATGGAGGAGTTAGTGACAAAAATATCCAGCTACTAAAAGAGGCAGGTGTTGATGTTGTTGTTGCAGGTAGTTATGTTTTTAAACATGAAAATAGAAAAGAAGCCATTGAGAGTTTACAAATTTAATGCGTTGTAAAATCTGTGGCATTACTTCCTACGAAGATGCAATGCTGGCCATTAATGCCGGTGCAAATGCACTTGGTTTTGTCTTTTATGAAAAGTCTCCACGCTATATTACCCCTCAAAAAGCAAAAAACATCATTAAAAGATTGCCACCCTTTATTGAAAAAGTTGCACTTTTTGTAAATGTAGATGCTGTGTTTATAAATGAAATATGCCGTTATACAGGTGCGACACTAGCTCAAATTCATTTTGATGCAGATGATGATTTATACACAAAACTTACAGTTCCCTATCTAAAAGTTATTCGTGCAAAGAATAAAGATGACATATTAAAATACAGTGATGAATATAGGTTGGTAGATGCCTATTGTGAGGCTTATGGTGGAGCAGGAAAGCGTCTCAACATCGAATGGTTCGACAATATTGATTGCTCAAAAATCATCTTGGCAGGGGGACTTAATCCTCAAAATATTTTAGAATTAAAAAAATATGATTTTTATGCTTTTGATGTTAGTAGTGGCGTTGAGTCTTCAGCCGGAAAAAAAGATACACAAAAAGTTACAGAGTTTATAAGCAATGCTAAGTAAAGATATAGGACTTGACGCAAAAAGTCTCTCCAGACTCTCAAAAAAAGGACTTTCTCTTAAGACGCTGAAAGATCAAATCAATGAAGAGCTAGATATAACACTTGAACTTTGGAGAGCACAGGGTCTTAATGTCATAAAAGAGCATGGATCTTTTTTCTTTGATACCGCGTTTATAGATATAAATGAAGCAGAATTTTGTATTGTAGATATTGAAACTAATGGTTCAAAAATAGAGAAGCATCAAATTATTGAACTTGCAGCAGTAAAAGTAAAAAATGGAAAGATTATTGATAAATTTGAGAGTTTGGTGCAAGTAACTGAAATAAACCCACATATAACTGAACTTACAGGAATTAAAGCATCTGACACAAAAGATGCACCAAAACTAGAAGAGGTACTTATTGAGTTTAAACTTTTTCTTGGAGATGCTGTCTTTGTAGCCCATGATGTAAAATTTGATTATGGATTTATTTCTAAAAGTTTGCAAAAAATTGGCTTTGCGCCCCTTTTAAATAGAAGTCTTTGCTCTCTTGCTTTAGCTGAGAGAACTATTACTTCATATAGATATGCACTCTCCTATCTGAATGACACATTACACCTCAATCCGAATCCAAGACATCATAGAGCGATGAGCGATGTCATGACTACTTATGGACTTTTTTTACTGAGTTTAGAAAATATACCTGAGGAAGTAAAAAGTGTAGAAGACTTGGTGAGATTTTCAAAAGAAGCTCCAAGACATAAGCGTCCTAAATTCGATCCTCTTTTAAAAGTAGAAGAAGATTAAGATTTAACCTCTTCTTTTTCTTTCACTTCTTCTTTATCATTTTTTGATTTTAAAAAGTTGTCAAGCAAAGATGTACTCTCTGGTTCATCAGCGCTATCTTTAAATTTACCTGGCTTAGTAAGCTTCGCATAACGTGCATCCATTCTTTCTTCAAGAGTCATTGCTTTAAGCTTTTTCACTTCATCTAAAAAGTACTGTTTTAGAACTTCAGCAGCTTTTTCTTTTTCACGATGTGCACCAATAAGAGGTTCATCAAGTACATCATCAATTAGATCAAGTTCTTTTAAATCAGCACTTGTAATTTTTAAAGCATTTGTTGCTGTTTCAACTTTTTTAGGATCATTCCAAAGAATTGCTGCACAACCTTCTGGAGAAATAATACTAAAAATAGAGTAGCGCATCATTGCAAATTTATCAGCGACACCAATTGCTAAAGCACCCCCAGAACCACCTTCGCCTATAACCACTGAAATGGTAGGGATTTTAAGCTCTGCAAATTCAAGTAAGTTCCTTGCAATCGCCTCACTCTGATTTCTCTCTTCAGCACCAATTCCAGGATATGCACCCGGAGTATCAACAAGCATAAAAACTGGAATACCAAATTTTTCAGCAAGTTTTGCAGCACGCAAAGCTTTTCTATAACCTTCAGGATGTGGCATACCAAAATTTCTTTTAAGTTTATTTTTAGTACCACGCCCTTTTTGCTCACCAATTACCATAACTTTTTCATCGCCAATATAGCCCATATAACAAAGAATAGCAGGATCATCACGGAAATGTCTATCTCCATGAATTTCATACTTATCTCTCATTATAAGATTTATATAATCCAATGAATAAGGACGATCAAGATGGCGTGCCAACTGAAGCTTTTGAAAATCTGAAAGATTCTTATAAATTTTTGTGACTTCTTTGTCTAACTTTTTATTCAACTCTTCAGCAGCAACTTCATCATGACGCACATGTGCAGAAACTATATCTTCTTGAATAAACTTAATCTTATGTTCGAAATCTAAGTATGTAGCCAAATTAAATCCTTATTGCTCTAGATTTTTTTGAAAATAACAACACCATTTGTTCCACCAAATCCAAATGAATTTGACATAACAACATTTAACTCTGCTTTTCTAGCACCCTCTGTAACATAGTCCAAATCACAATTTTCATCAGCTGTCTCAAAATTGATAGTAGGAGGAATGATTCCATCTCTCATAGCCATCAAACATGTTACAGCTTCGATACCACCAGCAGCACCAAGACAGTGACCAATTTGACCTTTAATTGAGCTCATTGGAGGACAGTTCTCTTTTGAACCAAGAAGTGCTTTCAATGCAAGCGTTTCATTTTTATCATTAATTGCAGTAGAAGTACCATGTGCATTGACATAGTCAAGTTTTGGTTCACCTGCCATTTTATATGCTGCTTTCATAGCACGAGATGGACCATCAAGAGATGGTGTAGTAATATGATTTGCATCACCGCTCTCACCAAAACCTATAATCTCACCATATATATTTGCACCACGAGCAACAGCAGCTTCATACTCTTCAAGTACTAATGCGCCTGCTCCCTCTCCCATTACAAAACCATCACGGTCTGCATCAAATGGACGAGAAGAGTGTTTTGGGTCATCATTTCTAGTTGAAAGTGCTTTCATAGCAGCAAAACCACCAACACCAGCACCTGTAATAGCAGATTCTGCAGCAACTACTAACATTCTCTCTGCACCATTACACATAATAGTTTTAACAGCTTCATTTATAGAGTGTGTTCCTGCCGCACAAGCAGTTACACTAGAGAGATTTGGACCTTTTGTACCATGTGCAATTGAAACAAATCCACCAAGCATATTTACAAGTGCACCAGGGATAAAAAATGGAGAGATTCTTCGAGGACCTTTTGTAGCTAAAATAATTGAATTTTTCTCAATTGAAGGAAGTCCACCTATGCCAGATGCAGCACTTACACCAAATCTTTCCATATCAATATCGTCACCAATATTAGCATCTTCCATAGCTTCTTTGGCAGCTTTAAGACCTAAATGAATAAATCTATCTGCTTTTTTAACCTCTTTTGGAGCCATAACGGTTGCAGGATCAAAATCTCTTACTTCTCCAGCTATTTGAACACTATATTTTTCTGGATCAAAAAGAGTGATAGTATCAATACCGCATGCACCCTCACACATCGCTTTGAATGCGCTTTCTTTATCATTACCAACAGAATTTATCATTCCTAAACCAGTTACTACTACTCTTCTCATTCACTTCTCTCCATCATAATATAAAATATAAATACTTTTAAAAGCCAATTTTTACAAATTAGCCACCAAAAATATTTTCAACCAAAGAGAAACTTGCTCTTTGGAAGTAAAATAGACTATTTGCTTTCTATATAGTTAACAACATCTTGTACAGTTTGAATTTTTTCAGCTTCATCATCAGGAATTTCGATATCGAATTTCTCTTCAAGCGCCATTACTAATTCAACTACATCAAGGCTGTCTGCACCTAAATCTTCTACGAATTTTGCGTCTTCTTTAACTTCGTCTGGGTTAACGCTTAATTGTTCTACTACTACTTCTTTGATATCGTCTAAAAGTGCCATTATAGCTCCTGTTTTTAAGTTTAAAATCTCGTAATTGTAGCATAAAAAACTTAATTTATGCCATATTCATTCCACCGTTAACTTTTAAAGTTTCTCCTGTAATATAACTAGCATAATCTGAAAGTAAAAAAGCAACAGCCTCTGCAACTTCATTTGGATTTCCAAAACGCTTCATAGGAATTTTAGAAGTAAATGACTCCTTAACCTCATCGCTTAATACTTCTGTCATCTCTGTTGCGATAAAACCTGGTGTCACTGTGTTGAAACGAATACCACTTGTAGCCGCTTCAATTGCAAATGATTTTGTCATAGCAATGGCTCCACCTTTACTCGCGGCATAGTTCGTTTGACCACCATTTCCAGTCTCTCCAACAATTGATGCAATATTTACAACTGCACCAAATTTTTTCTTTCGCATCACTTTCATAGATTCACGACAACCAATAAACGAAGATGTAAGATTTGCATTAATTACAGAGAGAAAATCATCAACTTTCATACGAAGGGCAAGTTTATCATTTGTAATTCCAGCATTATTTACCATATATGAGAGCTCTCCATCACTTGCTACTATTGTTTTTACAGCATCAACAAACGCAGCCTCATCACTTACATCAAAACCAATTACAGCAGCCGTTCCACCATTTGCTTCTATTTCATCTTTTACAGCGTCAGCTTCAACAGCACCACTTCTATAGTTTATCCATACTTTTAAACCAAACCCTGCAAGTGTTTTTGCAATTTGCGCACCAATTCCACGACTTGCACCTGTTACAAGTACATTTTTTCCACTAAATTTCATTATTATTACCCTTAATTTTATTTTATAAAATGAAGGGAACCCCCTTCACTGTTTCTAACGATGTCGGAAGTAATTCCGCCATCTGCGTTAACACTGGGTTTCCTTCGGCAGAAAGCCCACGCAACTAGTTGCTTTTTTACTTTAGTATAATAAACTTTTATCCATTTCAGATGGAACTTCTAATTTCATTAATTCTAGCACTGTTGGAGCTATATTGTTAAGTCCACCATTGTTTACTTTTGTAACACCGTCAGCATCAACAAAGCACCAAACCTCACCTACTGTATGGTTTGTAAGAACATTTCCTGCATCATCTTTCATCTCTTCACAATTTCCATGATCAGATGTAATCACAAGTGAATACCCTTTATCTTTTGCTTTATCCCAAATAAGACCAAGTTCTGCATCTACGGCTTCTACTGCTTTTATCGCTGCGTTTATGTCTCCTGTGTGACCGACCATATCGCCATTGGCAAAATTTACAACCACAAAATCATACTCTGCATCCATTGCATCAAGAACAGCTTCACCAACCTCTTTTGCACTCATCTCTGGTTTCATATCATATGTTTTTACATCTGGAGATGGAATAAGTACGCGTGTCTCATTTTCATAAGGTTCATCTATGCCACCATTTAAAAAGAAAGTTACATGTGCATATTTTTCAGTCTCTGCCGTATGCAGTTGACGAAGTCCTGCCTTTGCAATAACCTCTGCCAAGGTGTTTTGAGGAACATCTTTTCTAAACATTACTGGATACGAGAAACTTTTATCATATTCAGTAATTGTCGCAAGATTTACTTTTATGTTTGCTCGCTCAAACGCAGTAAAAGAGTCATCAGCGATGGCTGTTACCATCTCTCTCATTCTATCACTTCTAAAGTTTATAGTAAGCACTGCGTCTTCATCTTTTATACCATCATAACCCTCAAACGCAGTCGGCTCAACAAATTCATCTGTCTCACCTAAAGAGTAAGAGTGTCCAATGTAAGCTTCAGGCGACATATCTGTTTTTGGCACTGCGTTTACTATTGCATTGTAGCCACGCTCTATTCTCTCCCAGCGGTTATCTCTGTCCATAGAGTAAAAACGTCCTGAAATAGTAGCAATTTGCACATTTTCATTAAGATGTTTATCTACTTCTTGAAGATATTTTTGTGCTGAAGTAGGAGAAACATCTCGTCCATCAGTAATGAGATGAAGAAAAACTTTTTTTCCATATTTTGCTGCAATATCAGCAATACCCATAAAATGCTCTATATGAGAATGAACACCACCATCACTCATAAGCCCAATAAGATGTAATCTCTCAGAACTTTTAAATAAACTCTGCAACACTTCATTTTTTTCAAGAGAAGCATCTTTTAAAGCCAATGATATTTTAACTAAATCTTGATATAAAATTCGTCCACTTCCAATAGTCATATGACCAACTTCAGAATTTCCCATCTGTCCCTCTGGAAGTCCAACACTCAAACCAAATGTATCTATTAGCGCATGTGGAACTTCACTAAAAAGTCTGTCATATGTTGGCGTTGTTGCTTTATAAAAAGCATTGTTCTCAGTTTTTGCACTGTAACCAATACCGTCGGTGATGACTAAAATTGCTTTTTTACCCAATTTTATTCCTATTAGTAAATTTGTTTTACGATTATACTATAATGTCACTTCGATTTTACAAATGACTCAGTTTTTATAGGATATATATTGTTATATTGGTTACACACTCTACTTGACATCAACATTTTAGGCTACATTACTATTCGTGCAGGTTTTGCATTTTTTATCGCTCTTTTTATTACACTTTTTTTAATGCCAAAGTTTATTCGATGGGCACAGAGGACATCAAGTGTCCAGCCAATCAACGAATGGGCACCAAAAAGTCATCAGGCAAAAGTCTCTACCCCAACAATGGGTGGAGTTGTTTTTATAGGAGCGACATTATTTGCCTCTTTGCTTACAATAAAATTAAACAACGCATATGCACTTGGTGGATTACTAACACTCACACTTTTTGCACTCATCGGTTTTCAAGATGACTTTGCTAAAATTAAAAAACATGAAAATCTCGCAGGTCTTAAAGCACGGAGTAAGTTTCTTTTACAAATCACTTCTGCACTTTTAGTCGCCTCTTTCTTATGCTTTTATGCTAATTTCAACACTGATTTATATGTTCCATTTGTAAAAAATCCTCTCTTTGATATGGGAAATTTTGCACTTATTTTATGGGTATTGGTAATGGTTTCTGCTTCAAACGCAGTAAATTTAACAGATGGACTTGACGGTCTTGCGACTGTTCCTTCTATTGCCGGTCTCTCTTCATTTGCTATTATCATCTATATCACAGGAAATATAAAACTCAGTTCTTACCTCCTAATGCCACATTTTCAAGTAGGAGAAGTTGCCATAATAGCAAGTGCACTTATTGGTGCCTTAAGCGGATTTCTATGGTACAACTGCCACCCTGCAGAGGTTTTCATGGGAGATAGTGGTTCACTGACTATTGGCGCCTTTTTAGGGTATCTCTCTATCATTAGTAAAAGTGAAGTATTACTGCTGTTAATTGGTTCTATTTTTGTTATAGAAACTCTCTCGGTCATACTGCAGGTTGGAAGCTATAAACTACGCCAAAAACGCATATTTTTAATGGCTCCAATTCACCACCATTTTGAGATGAAAAACTGGGCAGAAAATAAAATCATTGTCCGTTTTTGGATTATTGCGATTTTATCTAATATACTCGCACTTATTACTCTAAAAATAAGATAATATCAGTTTGCTTTCAGCAAGCACTAGCTATAATTTCGCTCTTTAAAAGATGGCCAATTAGCTCAGTCGGTAGAGCAACTGACTGAAAATCAGTGTGTCCTTGGTTCGATTCCGAGATTGGCCACCACCTTTTAAAGATATTACTTGTTTTATACTTACAAAATTACCGTGGCCAATTAGCTCAGTCGGTAGAGCAACTGACTGAAAATCAGTGTGTCCTTGGTTCGATTCCGAGATTGGCCACCACCTTTTATATCATTTTCATTTAATAATTTACACTATAAACCATATTTTTGATATAATAAACCTAATATTTGTATAAACATTTTGGGGCTGACCTGGTTTCGACGGGATTTAGTAGCTCCTAACTGCATGCCGGACTGAGCAATTCCGTTACACGGCTCACAATTGCTTAAACGCAAACAATACAAATTATCGCCCAGCTTTAGCAGTAGCTTAAGTTTTATCCCCTCGCAAGAGGCGGGCTGCTTCACCTGCAGATTCTAAATAAGCAGGATTTCGAAGTATAACCCTTCATTTAGATATATTTTAAGTGTGTCTCCACTTAAAATGAATCCTTAGAGGCTGGTCTTGCGTAGCTTTGCAGGTTGTGTGAAGCAAGATAAGATAAAACAACCTTTCTAAGCATGTAGACGTTGGGAGTAGCTAGGTTTCGGACTGGAGTTCGATTCTCCACAGCTCCACCAATTTATTATCTTCAGTATGATATACTCTTATAATGAAAGTATCAGTAGTCCTATTTTTCTTTTTGATAAGCACAGTTGTTTACGCAAAGAGCCTTCCCCTTATTTTTCATAACAATAAACACTTTAACGATAGAAAGCTCTATGAAGTTCTTGACTTATACAAGCCCTACCCCTATGAATTTTATAAAAATGCTCCAACACTCAATCCAAAAATAATTCCCATAGCCATTGAGACTTTAAAAGATTTTTACAAATCTAAAGGCTACTACCATACATCAATAACACCTAAAGTACAAAAAAGTCGTATCGTATTAAATATTTTTGAAAAAGAGCCTGTTAAAATCACAAAAATAACGATTAAGTCACTGTTAAATCTCAAAAATAGCATTCCCTTTAAAATTGGAGATACTTTTGATGCTCAAAAATTTATTAAGAGTAAAAAAGAGATAAAACTTTTATACCTAAATCATGGCTATGCAAACGCTGCGTTTGACTCAAAAGCATACATAGACATAATAAAAGAGAGTGCTACTCTTGTCTACAAGGTAATACCAAATAAAGTTTGTAAAATTAAAAATATAAAAATAAATACTCCAAAAGATATTGATAAAAAAATCATAAAATCACTTTTATACTTTCAAGAAGGCGGCATATATACACCTTTGGAGATTAAAAAGAGTTACAAAAACCTTTACGCATTCGATGGTATTTCCCAAGTTGTTTTTAAAAGTAATATTTATAATCAAAATGATGTAAATGTCACGGTAAATATAAAAAAGACGCAAAAACCAATCCGCTTTCAACTTGGTATAGGAATAAGTAGTGATGAGGGACCTGCAGCTTCACTAGGAGTAAAACACAGAAACTTCTACGGAAATTTAAAAACATTCTCTTTTACTACAAAAGTGACACACATCAAACAGAGTATTAAACTCAATCTTACAATGCCTCTAGCACAAAAAAATCTCTTTGGTAATGAACTTAATTTTGAGAATGAAGACTTTTTTGGATTTAAAGAGAGTCGCATTTTAGATAAAATCTACTTCTCTCAAAGAGATGAATTTAACTGGCTGCAAGAAGCTTTTATTGTAGATACTTCGCAAAGTTATGCGAGTACAGACAAAATTCTTTTTCCTAATAAAAATTTGATTTTACTCTCACCAAAACTAAGCTGGAAATATGATAGAAGAGACAAAATCCTAAATCCTTCAAAAGGCTTTTTTATAAATACTGAGCTGCAAGGTTCATATTTGAGTGGGATTTCAAATGCAAGCTACTACAAAGCCCTTATAAGCGGAGGGTATATTTTGCCCCTCCAAACAAATATTTTAGCAACAAAAATAAAAATAGGCTCCCTGCATACATATGCCGGATCAGTACCGAACTCTTACAGATTTTTTGCAGGAGGTATGAACAGCAACAGAGCCTACGGCTATAGATTACTCGGTCCTAAAGATACAGATAATAACCCTGTAGGTTTTAATTCTATTATTGAGACCACTATTGAATACCGTTTCCACATCTATAAAAAGTTCAATGGAGTTGTTTTTAATGATAATAGTTTTATAGGGCAAACTTACATTCCAAACAATACTGTCGGATATTATGATGG
>NZ_JALUKE010000235.1 GCF_027056685.1 Sulfurimonas sp. | reverse complement strand
CTACCAAAATCAACACTCTTAATGCTTGTTGCCTCTTTTGTTGGTCTTGAAAAGACTCAAGAACTCTATGCTGAAGCTATAAAAAAGAAATATCGCTTCTACTCTTATGGCGATGCGATGCTTATTCTTTAAGCAATATAAACTTTAGCATTTTTTATCACTATCTCGGCACTTAGTTCTGCTTCAAAAAGCCTTGAAGGAAATCTTTTTAATGCCTCTTCGTAAGTAGGGGTAGATTTGCAATACTCTAAAAATTCATCCTCTTTTATTGATGATACATCAAACGCAGTGAACTTTTTTACAAAAGTGTCAATATTATAAATAGCTTCTGCCTTGCTCTGAGCTAAAAGTCTATTGGTAGCTTCACTCTCACCAATTCTATGGGCTAAAACATAAACCTTTTTTCCCATTTTCAAAGCATACTCTACACTTCTCATAGTTCCCGAGTTTATATCTGCATAGCTTACAATAAGAACATCACCAAGTGCCACTACAAGTTCATTTCTTAGTACAAAGTTGTATCTTGTAGAGGGCGTCCCTTCTGCAAATTGACTCAGAACCAAGCCCTCATTCTCCATATTTTGTATCAATTTCGAATTTATTGCAGGGTAGCGTTTATCTAAACCTGTTGCTGCTACCATTATAGTATTTTTACTCCCTGCTGCTTTGTGCGCAATTGCATCCACACCAATAGCGCCACCACTAACAATACAAACATTCGCATTTGCAAGTTTTGAAGCTAAAATATGCGTCATTTCTCTTGCGTATTGATTTGGTTTTCTACTGCCGACTATTGCCATTTTTGGTCTCTTTAAAAGCTCAAGGTTTCCTTTAAAACAGAGCTCTTTTGGATATTTTTTCATTGCATCTAAAGCATCAATATGAAAATCTACTCTTTTTTGCATTCTCTTAGTAGACCTTATAAACTTGCACTAAATCCACATCTTTAAAGAGCTTTTTTGATTCTCTTATGGCTTCAAGCGTCTCTTTGTGAGGATGTCCAATTGCTATGGCATGTCCATGAGCTTTTGCAACCTTTATAGCAATTTTAATCTGTTTTAAAACATATGCCTTATCCATATGATGGTCTAAAAAAACATCCCTAGCAACATATTTCAATCCATACGCTTTTTCTACTTGAGGTACTTTTGTTTTTGCTGTTGTTCTACTGTCTATAAAGTGAATATGATTTTTATTTAAAGCATAAATCAATCTATTTACAGCTTTCTCATTTGCAGTAAATTTACTTCCAGTATGATTATTGATATAGCGTACCCTTGGAAACTCTTTTTTAATAAAAGCAATGCGTTTAGAAATCTTTTGCTGTGAGTCTGTTACTCTTAATGTATCTGGTTCTTCAGCACTAAAATGCATCGCTTCCATAGGAAGATGCACCATATAAAACTTTTCATGAGCAGCAAGTTTTGCTGAGTTTGGTCGTGCTGCACGCGGAGGTAAAAATGACATAGTTAGCGGTAAATGCAAACTTTTTATGGCTTTGACCTGCCGTGCAGTTTGTACATCATCTATAACAATAGCGAGCATTGGTTTGTGCTCATAAATTACACGCTTTTTTTCTTCTATTTTTGGAGGATTAGCAAGTTTTTCATCTTCTATCTCATGTGCGGCAGAGATATAAGTCTGCTGCCCTTTTTTCAAAACTTCTTTAAGTTGCGTTTCTACCTTAGTTACTGCTATTTTTGGAAGTTTTTCTTCTCTTTTTACTCTTTTGCTTTGCTTTGTTTGTTTAGGTGTTAGAGTCTGCCTCGCATCTTTAATGCCAAAATAATATCCAATACTTAGAGCAATCAGCATAAGCGCTACAATTGCCAAGAACCATGCTATAT
>NZ_JALUKE010000234.1 GCF_027056685.1 Sulfurimonas sp. | reverse complement strand
TCATTTTTGCGGTTGTAGAGGTCAATGTTTACATTGATGATAGAGAGCGGTGTGTTGATTTCATGCATGGAGTCTTTGATGAAGTTGTCGAGCTGCTTGTTCATCTTTTGAAAAGGTCGTGCAAAGGTTCTTAAGAAGTAAGCACTTAAAATAAAGACTAAAATAATAATGCTAAAGAGAATAAAAAGTACTTTCTCGTAAACGGAGGCGTAGGAAATTTTGTTGTGTAAAACAAGATAACTGGCATTAAAATAACGCTCTTTTGGTAATTTAATGACATAGTAGGCATCATCTCCATCTATATAATAACCACTCTTAAAGTACTTCATCTCTGAGCGTATTAGTGTAAAGATGGGATGAAAATTTGCATCATAGAGACCTGATTGGAAGCTCTTAAAACGAGGATACTCAAAATACTCATCCTGCTCGTCATACTCTTGCATTGCGTTTACAATAAGCAGCGATTTCTCTTTAAGAAGCAACTCGTTTTCAATACTGTAAATATTTTTCATATATATCATATAGTAAAAAAGTGGTACAAGTAATATAATACCGACCAAGGCAGAGTAAATCAATGCATACTTTGTAGAATATTGGCTATCTTTCAATAATATACCCCAAACCGCGCCTATTTTGAATAATATCTTCAGGCAGTTTCTTTTTGAGATTGTTGAGTTGTACCCTAATAGTTGCAGGTTCTACATACTCACCCCAGACCTCGTCTTGAAACATTTGTGTCGATACGATGGAGTTTTTGTTTTTTATAAGCACTTCTAGCAGCTCTTTTTCTGTTTTACGCAACACTATCTCCTCTTCATCTTGAGAGAGTTTGCTCTTTTTAAGGTCATATGTCAGCGAGCATCCAAGTGTGATAAGCGAACCATCGTTATCTAAAAAAGAGGCAAGTGCCTGATCTATGCGAAGTTCAAGTTCTTCAAGGTCAAAAGGCTTACGAATATAATCACAGCAGCCCCTCCTATAGCCCTCTTTGAGATCACTCATATCGGTCATGGAAGTTAAAAAGATGGCAGGGATTTTAATGTTATCTTCACGGAGCTTTTTGAGTAGTTCAAAACCGTTGAGAGAGGGGACATTGACATCAAGAAGTAAAATGTCATAAGCTTTGTCATATACCGCATTATATGCGTCTACTCCATCCATAAAACCATCGACTTCGTAGCCTATGTCTTGTAAAAACTCTTCTATGCTGATACGCAGTGAGTATTCATCTTCTAAAAGCAGTATTTTCATTTTATCTTCCCATCTATTTTTTTTACTATTTTTCTGTTGAGCATCATCTGTATAAGCTCATCTTTTGAGTATTTGTCATACTTCTCATAAGACTCATCAAAAAAGAGTTCTCTTCCCTCTTGATTGTGTTCATGCTTCTGCTCTTTTACTATGTTATGAAGAGAACTTCGTGTAATGTTTATTAAAAAAGAGATGTTGTCCTCTGGATTTCTAAAGTAGTTGAGGTAACGCTGGGGTAATACAAACACAAAACCTCCAATAATTTTATTGTCACCATCATACATATTTTGATAGAAGATATATTTTTTATTTCTATGGGCTATCCCTTTGAACTTGAGTGTTTTAAAGTTAAGTTTGCGAAGGGTTTGTATGTGGGTGTAGTTGTAGTTTCTGTTTGCAACGATGTAGTTGTTAATTGTGAGGTTTTGCATCATTAAAACTGCTGTGTCGGTGTATTTAACATCAAGTAGTACATAAAGATCCACTCCAATAGAGCTGAAAAAATCGGTGATGGATTTAAAAAAGGAGATGGATTCTACATAACCTATGAGCTGATTGTCTTTATAAACGGGAACGGTTGCTTTTATGCCGAGTCTTCTTCCTACCTCTATGGAAGTTCTTGGAGTGTTGTGCGTGTAGAAGTATTTGAGGTCTGTTCGGTAGTCGCCTATTGGCATCCCTGCGTAGATGTCATCCCAACTTCGCGCAAAGATGTTAAGATCGCTGGTTATCACTTGTGTTCGGATTTTTTTTCCTGTATTCTTTTGGATTGTTTTTGAAATATCGGAGATGATTTTATACCCTAAATCTTCATCGTCATTTTCTAAAGCATCGATGAGCCCTTTGTTCTTGGAGAGCATCAGTGCTATTTGCAGGTCATCCATTTGATGTGTTTTGAGCTGACTTTTGAGTGTGAGACGCATTTGGTCTAAAATATTGTTGAGTTTTTGTTCTTTGACCTTATTATTATAGTAGTAGGTAAAAAAAAGTGTAATAAGAATGAGTACGAGAAAAACAGGGGCTACTTTTTTGAACAAGGTATTTCTACTCCTCAGTTTTTATTAAAATGGATGAGTATTATAACAATATTTTATTAAAGGTAAATTTTTTAACTTTTTTTTCTCGAATGTAAATGATGTTTTGTATAAAATACAATTATGAAAAATAAATATAAAATTTTAGTTACAAATGATGATGGATATGATGCAAAAGGCTTAAAGCAGTTAAGAGAAGCACTTTGTGAGCTTGAAGATGTGGAGGTTGTTGTTGTCGCTCCTGCAAATGAGAAATCAGCTTGCGGACACTCTTTGACTTTGACCAAACCACTGCGTTTTGTTGCCTTGGAAGAGAATTTTTTTAAACTTGAAGATGGTACACCGACTGACTGCGTTTACCTCTCTTTGAGTGCGATATTTCAAGATGAAAAGCCAGATTTGGTTGTGAGTGGAATCAATCGTGGCTCAAATATGGGTGAAGACATCACTTACAGTGGTACAGCCGCAGGTGCAATGGAAGGAGTCTTGCACAATATTCCCTCCATCGCAATTTCGCAGGTAATGGATTTTACAAATCCAAATGGGGATTTTTCTTTAGCATGTGATACTATTAAAAAAATAGTGACAAAAATACGAAAAGATGCTTTTCCTCTGCCTGATAGAGAGTTTTTAAATATAAATATTCCTCCAGAAGTTACAAATGCGCAGATGAAAATTACTTATGCTGGTTATCGTGTTTATGCTAATGATGCAGAGATTCATCGTAATCCTCGTGGTGAAGAGCATTACTGGTTAGGATTGCACCCTCTGAATTTTAAAGCACGAAGTAGCAGTTCTGGAATGAGTGATTATGAGGCTATTCGTGATGGATATATTTCAATTACGCCAATTATGCTTGATTTGAGTGCTTACAAAAGTATGCAAAAATTAGAGGATTGGCTCTAAAAATGTCAAAATATAGTCGCATAAAATTACTTTTGCAAGAGGATTTTAAAAAGCTTGAAGATGCCAACATTATTTTGCTTGGTGTTGGTGGAGTAGGGAGTTTTTGTCTGGATTGTCTCTATAGAAGCGGCATAAAAAACATTACTATTGTTGATTTTGATAGCTATGACGCTTCAAATCAAAATCGTCAAATGTGGTCAGAACTACATGAAAATAAGACAAAAGTTATAGCTCTTAAAGAGCATTATCCCCAACTGCAAATTATAAACAAACGCATAGATGAAGAGTGGGTGAGAGCGTTTGACTTTGAGCCTTATGATTTGGTGCTTGATGCCATAGATGACAGAAATGCAAAACTTGCACTTGCACAGAAGTGTTACAAAAAGCTCATCTCCTCTTTTGGAAGTGCAAAGCGACTTGATCCGACAAAGATTTTAGTAGATGACATCTGGAAAAGTTATGGCGATAAATTTGGTTCAAAAATCCGATATGAGCTAAAAAAACGAGGATTTAAGAAAAAATATAAAGTCATTTTTTCTTCTGAAGAGGTTGTCACAAGAGAGAAGGGTAGTTTTATGGGCGTGACCGCTGCGTTTGGACTTACCATGTGTGCAGAGGCAATAAAAGAGATAAGGAAAAAAAGTAGTGTTTGATTTTTTAGATAGTGATTGGTTTAATATAAGTTTGCAAATTGTCTTTGTATTGGCATTGGTTTATGATGTGCGTAAATATCGCCAGACAAAGAAAAATGAGTATATTATCAATATCGTTTTAACGATTGGCTTTGCCATTTGGGTGCTCTATCCTTACTATATCTCTTATACAGGCTGGAATGAGGGACAAAAAAGTGAAATGCTTTCACATTGTAAGGGTGATGAAAACTCTACGAAACTTTGTAAATGTCTTGATGATATGACTTTTAAAAACTATACTTATAAAGAGTATAAAAAGTTAGATACAAACTCTAGTGATTATAGAGATTTTTTAAAAGATGCAAAGGATGATTGTCTTGATGATTCATGGTTTTAATATAGAAGATGATTTGGTATGTGAGGGTGTCATCGGTGATGGCTGTGGTGGTGGAAGATTGTTTATAGTGCAAGATGAAAGGCTACAAGCATACGACCCTCAAACGCAGTCGTATATAGTGCTTTTAGAAGATGTGCTAAACGCAGTGAAAATTTCAAAATCAGCATGTTTAATAAAAATAATATGTAAAGATGAGATAATTTGTTTTGATTTATCAAAGCTTCAAACAGTAAGCTAAAATTTTCGCTATAATTTAACTTATAAAAATAAATAAAAGAGAATAACTATGCAAAAAATTGAACCGATGACACTCTTTGGGTATGAAAAGCTACAAGCTGAAGTAAAAGATTTAAAAGAGGTAAAACGCCCTGGTGTTGTAAAGGCTATTGAAGAGGCACTAGAGCATGGTGACTTAAAAGAGAATGCTGAGTACCATGCTGCAAAAGAGATGCAAAAAAATATCGACAACCGTTTGGCAGAACTTCAAGAAATACTAGGAAATTCACAAATTGTAGATCCAAGTCAACTCGAACATGCAAAAGTGAGCTTTGGTTCAACTGTTGTGATGACAAATCTTGATACAGATGAGCAAGTTACATATACTATAGTAGGTGGTTCTGAATCAAATCCAGATATAGGGCTTATCTCGTTTAACTCTCCACTCTCAAAACAGTTGCTTGGAAAAGAGGAGGGCGATGAGGTGAAATTTCGTCTTCCTGGTGGAGAAAAAGAGTTTGAGATTGATGAAGTGAAATACCAAGAAATAGTATTTGAGACAAAATAGTTATGAGTAATAAGATGCAAAAAATAGGCGTTGGAATTGTTGGAGCAACAGGCTATACAGGACTTGAACTTGTAAAAATGCTTGTGAAGCATCCTATTTTTGATTTAGTTTATATTGCAAACTCTGAGGGTGGTACGACTATAAATAAATTGCATCCTTCTTTAAATGGTGTTTGTGAAGATATCGTGAAAAAAGCAGATGTTGCAGAAATTTCTCAATGTTGTGAGCTTGTATTTTTAGCTCTGCCACATAAAACTGCTATGGCATATGTAAAGCCACTTATTGCAAATGGGGTGAAAGTAGTTGATTTGTCTGCTGATTATCGTCTGCCTTTAGATATATATGAGGAGTTTTACTGTCCTCATTCTGATAAAGAAAATCTCTCTCATGTAGTGTATGGTTTACCTGAACTTAATCGTGAAGCTTTAAAAAATGCAAAACTTGTGGCAAATCCAGGATGTTTTCCTACTTCTGCTATTTTAGGATTACTCCCATTTTTGAAAAAACGAGTAGCAAATACACCCATCATCATTGATGCAAAAACAGGTGTAAGTGGTGCAGGAAAAAAACTAAGCGAAGTGACACACTTTGTAAATGTAAACGATAATCTATTTGCTTACAATCCTCTTGGACACCGTCATGCTCCTGAAATCGCTCAAAAAGTAGGCGTTGCGTTTGAGGAGGTTCATTTTGTGCCACATTTAGTGCCTATTACTCGTGGGATGTTAAGCTCTATCTATATTCAAGTAGAGAGTGAATTTGATGCTGTGGCACTTTTAAAAGAGTTTTACAAAGATGAGCAGGGTATTCGAGTGAGTGAAGTGCCAGTTAATATGAAAAATGTTGCTGGAACAAACTTCTGTGACATCTATGTTAAACGCAAGGGTAATATGCTTTTTATCTCTTCTGCTATTGATAACCTTATGCGTGGAGCATCTTCTCAGGCTGTTGTAAATGCAAATATTATGATGGGACTTGATGAAAATATGGCAATTCCCGATATAGCCTATGTCCCATAATGCTTTAGTGCTTAAAGAGGGGGCATTTGTTGTTTCTGATGCCCATTACTCCCATCGAAGGGAGGAGCTTCTTGATTTTATAAAAGATATTTATAATAAAAAACTTCTGCCAACACAGCTTATTTTGATGGGGGATATTTTTGATGCTCTTTTTGGAGGTATTGATTATACTTACAAAGAGAATCAAGAGATGCTTTCGCTTTTGAATGCTATTTCACAAGAGATTGAAGTGATATATCTTGAGGGAAATCATGATTTTAATCTTGTAAAACTCCTTCCAGAAGTTATAGTTGTACCTATTCAAAATCAACCTGTAAAAGCAACGCTGCAAGACAAAACACTCTATTTAGCACATGGAGATTTTGATGGAACACGCTTTTATAAGGCATACACTGCCTTTATTCGTAATTCTTTTATACTTTTTATTCTCAAATATATTGATATAG
>NZ_JALUKE010000233.1 GCF_027056685.1 Sulfurimonas sp. | reverse complement strand
TCATCCTCACGCCAAAATTCACACTCGATGCCTACTCAAAAGATGCCCCACAAATGCAATATGGCTCTGGAGTTTCCAACATAACCCTCGGCGCACGGCTCAGATATGAGATACGAAGAGAATTTGCTCCCTATGTCGGTGTAGAGTGGGCGAAGAACTTTGGTAAAACAAATGATTATAGCCCACTGAATGAGACGTATGTAACAGCAGGTATTAGGATGTGGTTTTAAAATTATGATGAGTATAGAACAAATGATGATATACTCTTAAAAGAGTACATCATCTTCTCCTGGCATTTTGTAGATGTTGTTTGATTTGATATGTTCGACCATAGAGGTGAGTTTTTCAACTTTTTGTTGTTCATCTTCTAAAAGGTTTTGCGCTTCCATGTGAAACTTGTCAAGTTTCTTTTCAAGGTAAGATGTGTCAAATTTTCCTGCTTGAAAGTCTTTGTCCATTACGATGGCTTGATGTAGTGGAATGTTTGTTATGATGCCGTCTATGTAAAACTCATCTAAGGCACGTTTAGCTCTTCTTACAGCACCCTCCCATGTAAGTGAAAAGACTATAAGTTTACCTATCATAGAGTCGTAATTTGCAGGAATTTTATATCCTGAATAGATACTTGTATCAAGACGAATTCCTGGACCACCTGGTGCCATGTAGTTTGTGATTGTGCCTACTGCAGGCATAAAGTTGTTATTTGGATTTTCTGCATTTATTCTAAACTCTATTGCAAATCCACGAAGTGAAATTTCTTCTTGTTTGTACTTGAGTCTATCTCCACCTGCGATTTCTATCATACGCTGGATAATATCTATACCTGAAATAATTTCAGTAACAGGATGCTCAACCTGTACACGGGTATTCATCTCGATGAAGTAGATATTGTCAGTATCATCGACAAGAAACTCAACTGTACCGACACTCTCATAGCCGATTTTTTTAACAGCATCTACAGCGATTTTGTAGAGTTTTTGGCGTGTATCTTCGTTAAGAAGTGGGCTTGGTGCTATCTCTATTACCTTTTGATGACGGCGTTGAATTGAGCAGTCACGATCTCCCAAATGTACAACATGACCAAATTTGTCCGCTATTATTTGTACTTCTATATGGCGAGGATTACGCACATATTTTTCAATGAAGACATCCCCTTTTCCAAAATACTTTACAGCCTCATTTGTTGCCGATGCAAAAAGTTCTTGAAACTCTTTTGCCTCTTCAACAATGCGCATTCCGCGTCCACCACCGCCAAACGCAGCTTTGATGATGATTGGAAAACCTATCTCTTTTGCTATCTTTTCGCCCTCCACAGGGTCTGTTACAGGTTCAAGCGTTCCTTCTAAAATAGGTACACCAACCTCTTTTACAGCAGCTTTTGAAGCCATCTTATCTCCAAAGAGGGCAATATGTTCTGCTTTTGGACCAATGAAAACAATTCCATTATCTGCACAGGCTTGTGCAAACTCAGCACTCTCTGAGAGAAATCCATACCCCGGATGAATAGCGTCACATTTGGCTTTTTTTGCTATATCTATAATTCTGTCGTAGTTTAAGTATGCCTCTACGGGATTCCCAACGATAGGGTAACACTCGTCAGCTTTACGAACCCAAACACCTGCAATATCTACTTCTGAAAAGATGGAAACACTTTTTACTCCAAGCTCTTTACATGCTCGTATAATTCTAAGAGCAATCTCCCCTCTGTTAGCTATTAACACTTTTTTTATTTTATGCATAAAATTTCCTCATATTTTGTATATTAAAATTTTATACTATTTAAAATAACCGACACAAAACGAACACAAATTTTTAGTACAATATGCAAAAAAGGATAAAATCGTGAAAAAGTTCTATGTGATAATGTTTGTATTGTTTTCTCTTTTTGTAAACGGCTGTTCTAGTGAGAAGAAAGCGGCAAAATCAACTGCACCTGGAATGAAGTGTGGGGCAGGAAAGTGTGGGGCAAATATGTTTGATGGCAATGCAGCACTTGCAAAAAAGAAGCGAAATATACTCTTACAAATGAGAGAAAATGACCCAAGAGAAAAGTGTGTCAAACAGGCGCGCACAACAAAAGCAGTCTATAACTGCGTGCGTGATCCAAAAACAAAGAAGATGACGCGTAAGTGTGGTCTTGGAAAGTGTAGCGCAGCTATAAAAGCTCCAAAACCTACGATGAAATGTGGCACAGGTAAATGTGGCTCAACTATGAAGTAGGCTTGCCGTATCTATGTTGTAAAAACTTTTTAACTCTTCATAAAGTTCTGGAAAGTGCTTTTTCAGACTTTGCGGTGTTTCAAAAAAACGCTCACTGACAACTGCAAAAAATTCTGCTTCATTTGTAGCGGCGTAAGAGCCAAGAAGCTTGTATTTTCCCCACTCTCTATTTTTTAAGACAACATCAGAGAGTTTTTTGTAGTCGTGAAAAAGCACATTTGTCCATTCATTGTATTTTGATTTTTCAATTGGTGGTACACCGTCTATTTCTCCATCCATAAAGTCAATCTCGTGAGCAAATTCATGCACTATTACATTGTCCTGACGCAGATGATATGCCTCTTTTTTAGCATCGTGCCAAACGATGATGACGGTATCGTTTGCTGATTGTCCGTCTATGAGAAACTTCTCTTTTGTGTAGATGCCATTAGCTGCGTTTATGTTTTCAAACGCAACAGCACTTGGATAAACGATGATGGTTTTAAGATTGTCGTAGCAGTTTGTTTGTGTTTTATGTAAAAGTAAAAGACAGGCATAAAAGGCAATAATGACCTTCATTTCAGCATTTACTTCAATACTCGCTCCAATAAACTCTTTTGTGTGTGTAAAGAGCATAATAGAGTGTTCTATTTTTTCTTTATCTTCTGGGCAAAGTTTAGGGTAGTGCGCTGTTTTATTGAGGTAACTTCTATATTCTTCTTTAAAAGGCATAGCAAGTGCCTTTTTGATGTTTTCTTCTTTTCTTATTTGCAAAAACATCCAAAATGCAATTATGCTAAATCCTAAGCCTGCAAACACTAAAAGAAGTGCTAAATAGTAGCTCATGCGTCTCGTTTTTCTTTTAGATAGTAAAACATTGCAAGTTCTGTAAAATAGGGACCAAAAACATTAAATACAGGTATAAAGTTGAAGAGTGAACCTATTAAATTAAGTCCCCAAATAGAAGCTTTAAACTCTTTTAGTTTCTCTTTTTCTACGGTGCCAAATACAAATGAAGCGGTATCATAAGCAATGGTATCTTTCATCATCCATGTCCAAAGTCCAACAAGAATGATAAAGTTGATAACAGGGATAAAAAGCAGAGGAAAAGATACAATTGAAATACCAATGAAAATTCCTGCATCTCTAAGAGTTTTTTTCATGTTGTTATATTCATACTCATCATGCATAGCATCGTATGGAAACTCTCTCTCTTTTACCTCAGACAAAAATTTACTAGAAAACATACTAGTAACAAAAATCATACTAACGATTATAGCAGTATAAATAATGTAAAAACCAATAAGATATGCAAGCCCTTTTTCAATAGTCTCAAAAGGTAACCATGTTAAAAGTCTTAAAAATTTTGAATAAATAAGTTGATGTTCAAAAAACCAAACAACTCCCCAAAAAACAGCACTTGCAAGACCTATACTTATTGAAAGTGTGGCATACTTATCTCTACTTATCTTTTCAATTATAATATTTCCAAGAAAAGAAAATAGTAGTGCAAAAGTTACTAAAACTAATTGTAACCATAAAAAAGCTGAGAGCATCCAAGCCCCGTTTGAGCGCAACATTGAGAAAGGAATAAAAGTTAAAATAGAACTTGTACTAGAGATAATCCCATCCCAAAAAAACATTCCAATTACAATCCAGACAGCGGAAATAACGAGACCATTTGTCATAGCAAACTTCATTGTTCTTGCTCTAAAAACACCTTTAAAACCAAAAACTACAGCATCCATAAAATCTTGCATATTCTCTCCTAATTCTTCACTTTATTTTAAATAAAAATAATTAAACCTAAAAATAACATTATAAAAACTATTGAAAGGTGTTGTTGTAATAACATTATAACATCTATTACACTTTCACCAAAATAATATCCCAAAGTTGTAAATGTAATAGCCCATATTATGATGCCAATAATGTCAAAAATTAAAAATTTCCAAAAAGAGTACCCACTCATACCAATAAAAAGTAGTGAAGGAATGTGCGTACCATAAATAAAACGCTCAAAAAGAATGAGCCAGATGACATTTTTTTTAAACCATGTTTTTATTAGCCGTAAACGATTTTTATAGTTTCCTAACCATTTTTCTACTTTTGCATTGGAATATTTTCCTATTAAAAAGACTGTAATATCACTGATAAAGGCACCGATGATGGCTATGATAACAACTTTTGAAAAGATTAAATCACTCTCTTTACTAAGATAGCCACCGAGTGTAAGTCCTACCTCACCCTCAAACAGACTCCAGACAAAAAGAATCCAATAGGAAAAATGCTCTATCAAGTAATGGGTTATCACTGTTTTAAAATCTCTTTGTTTTTGATTTTAAAGGCTGCATCAAAAGTGTAAACAATAAGCTCACCCGTAGGAATTTCAAGCTTTACTACCTCTGTCTCTGAAAGTTCATCTAAATACATTACTAATGAGCGCAGAGAATTTCCATGTGCAGAAATAAGCACCGTTTTGTCTGCTTGTAACTCTTGCATGATGACTTCATTATAGTAATCAACAGCGCGTTTTTTTGTATCTTTGAGCGACTCATGCAGCGGCAGCAACTCACGAGAAATTCCGTCATACTTTTTATCTCGCCAAACTACGCGTGCATCATTTTCATCTAAAGCTGGAGGAGGAACATCATAACCGCGACGCACAGCTAAAAACTGCTCCTCTCCATACTCTTTTAAAACCTTTGTTTTGTCTTGCCCCTGCCATGCTCCATAGTGGCGTTCATTGAGTTTATAAGAACGAATGGCATCAATATGTTCCCATTCAAGCTCACCCAAAGCGATTTGTGCAGTATGGATAGCACGCTTAAGCCAAGAGGTAAAACAGATGTCGGGATAGATATTGTTTTTTTTCAGCAGCGCACCAGCCTCTTTTGCTTCTTGCACTCCCTTTTCACTCAGCTCAACATCTGTCCAACCTGTAAAAAGGTTTTTTTGATTATAAACACTCTCACCGTGACGCATTAAAACAAGTCTGCTCATTATAACTCCTCTGCAAAATAAGAACTTCTCACTAATATTCCTGAAGCCACCGCTTTAAATCCAATAGCATAAGCTTCAGCTTTTAAATCTTCAAAAAACTGCGCATCATAATACTTTTCAACGCTGTGATGCTTCGGTGTAGGCTGCAAATACTGCCCAATTGTCAGCTCACTTACACCGACATCCAAAAGCTCACGCATACTCTCACGCAGCTCCTCTTCACGCTCTCCAAGTCCCACCATCAAAGATGATTTGATGATTTTGTTAGAATTTTTAGCATAATACTCCAAAACTTTTAATGAACGGTCATAATTACTCTGTGGACGCACACTTTTGCTCACTCTTCGTACCGTCTCTTGATTGTGTGCGAGTTTGTAGGCATCACTTGCTATTACTGCGTTTAGAGAAGCTTTATTGTTACGAAAATCAGGTGTTAGAAGCTCTATTTTTATCTCAGGATTGTGCTCTTTTATACTCTTCACGCAAGCTGCAAAATGTTCAGCTCCATAATCTTTCAAATCATCTCTATCCACAGAAGTAATAACAACATATTTCAGATTTAAGTCTTTAATGGCACTTGCTAAACGCAGCGGCTCCTCATCATCTACTTTTTGCCCATGTCCAGTCTTTACATTACAAAACGAACAGGCTCGCGTGCAGACATCTCCTAAAATCATAAAAGTTGCACTCCCTCGACTGTAACACTCTGCTCTGTTTGGACAAGCAGCCGCTTCGCATACCGTTGCAAGCTGGTTATTTTGCAATATTGTTTGCATATTGTGTAGTAATTCAGGAGCTGGTGCTTTGACCTTTGGTTTAAACGGCTGCATCGTCAAAAGTCTCCTCTAAAAAATGCACTAATGCTGCGTTTACTGCTTCTTGCGTGAGATCGAGACCCTCATTAGCAAGAGAGGTTGGCATAATGCCCTCTAAATTACAGGGATTTACCTGTGAGTGAAAATCCAAATCAACATCCACATTCAGAGCCACTCCATGCAAAGAAACCCCCTGCGAATAGCGAAATCCAAGCGAAGCAATTTTACGGTTTTGAATGTAAAAACCGGCTTGTTCTTTGTGGTAACTTACTTTAGGCAGATATTTGATAAAAAAAGTCTCAAATGCAGTAAGTACTTTTTTATAAAATTGTGCAGGATTTTTCACTACAAAACAGAAATAGTAAACATTTTGTCCAGGAGAATGGCAGGTGATGGAGCCGCCTCGGTCACTTTGAATGACATCGACATCAAAGCTCTCTTTTTCTGCCGTGCCGATTGTAAAAACATTGGGATGG
>NZ_JALUKE010000232.1 GCF_027056685.1 Sulfurimonas sp. | reverse complement strand
TTACTACTTCTTTGTTATAAGCTGTAACAACTGTTGCAATAATAATCACAAGCGCAAAAGAGACAACAATGCCCGTTATAAGATTTAATTTGCCTTTAATAGTCATTATCTCTCCCTACTTACTTTAAAGAGTTGCACAAGATTAATTTCATCAAAAAGTTCATAAAGATTTGCATCTCCTACTCTGATTTGAATATCAATATTGTCCTTTTGCACCAATTTTGTTAAATACCCAATAACTGATGATGTGATAGAGATAGAATCTTTAATAATGATAGTTATGTTTTTTGAACTAGCTACTAACTCCTCAAGAGTATCTTTTATTGTCTGATAATCTCCAATAGTTTTAATATTACCTGTAATAGTTACGCTGTTTCCTGATGTTACGATGTCCATTTTCAACCTTTAATTTTATTATGTTAGCATAGACGAACTTAAGATTTTATTGCTTGTAGCCACTCCTTCATCTTCTTTTCATACCCAATCTCTTTAAGTTCCACAAAATGCAGTGGCTCACTCAAATACTCTTGCTTGACATATCCCCCAAAATCATGTGGATAAAGATAACCCTCATTTTGCTGTGAAATATTTTTTGGAATTTCAAGAATTTTTCCATCTCGTACACTTTGCAGTGCTTTGTTAATCGCCAAATATGCTGCGTTTGACTTTGGCGAAGCACAAAGATAAATGACGGCTTGTGCTAAGATTATTCTCGCTTCTGGGTAGCCTATTTTACTAACACTTGTGAGTGTAGAGGTTGTGAGTGTGAGTGCTTGTGGGTTTGCATTTCCCACATCTTCACTCGCTAAGATTACCAAACGCCTAGCAATAAAGTCAGCACTCTCTCCACCCTCAATTAATCTAGCAAGATAGTAAATAGCAGCATCAGCATCACTGCCACGAATAGACTTAATCATGGCAGATGCCAAATCATAATGTACACCAGCTTCACTACTTCCAGCTTGCAGAGCATTTGGACGCAAAGATTTTAAAAGTGCAAGTGTTATTGTATTCGCTGCGTTTGAAGCAAACTCTAAAAGCTTTAACATGGCACGAGCATCACCACCACTACTTAAAACAAGGTACTCTTTTGCATCATCTTCTATCTCTACATCGCCCTTTAATATTGCACGCAGAAGTAAATTATATAAACTCTCATTTGAGATAGGTTTTAGTTCAAAAAGCATAGAGCGGGAACGAATGGCAGATGTTAAAGAGAAGAAAGGGTTTTCAGTTGAAGCACCTATAACTAACACGGAGTTGTTTTCCATAACAGGAAGCAGAACTTCTTGCTGATTTTTAGAGAGTCTATGAACCTCATCTATAAATATAAGTGGTTTTTGTAGGGCATTTTTGTACTGTTCAAATATTTTTCGTAGCTGTTCTATTTTGAGAGAAGTTGCATTTAGCTCATAAAAAGGGAGTTGCATACTCTTGGCAATAACCCTTGCCAATGATGTCTTTCCCACACCAGCAGGTCCATAAAAAAAGCTATGTCCAAGTGCCTCTTTTTCACAAAGTAAACGCAGTGGCACTCCCTCTTGCACTAAATGCTTTTGACCTACAATATCATCAAAATTAACAGGGCGTAAAAGGTGTGTAAAGTCCACTTTTTAATCTCTGTCTTGGTATCTTTGTTCTTCTTTTATGCGTCTTTTTTCTGCTTTTAAAAATTTATATAAAGCAGAGTATTCACTGCGTGTGAGGTATCGTGTTTTTCCTGTTGGCAGGTTATTTAACTCTATTTCAGCAAAACTAAGACGCTTCAAGTCGGCAACTTCAGCTCCAAAATGGGCAAAAAAACGGCGAAGCTCACGGTTTTGTCCCTCTTTGAGTGCTACTTTTAGTATGGAGTAATCAGGTCGATTTTTTTGAACTTTATAC
>NZ_JALUKE010000231.1 GCF_027056685.1 Sulfurimonas sp. | reverse complement strand
CTATTATTGAGACCACTATTGAATACCGTTTCCACATCTATAAAAAGTTCAATGGAGTTGTTTTTAATGATAATAGTTTTATAGGGCAAACTTACATTCCAAACAATACTGTCGGATATTATGATGGAGGGTTTGGTCTGCGCTATGAAACACCCATTGGTCCCTTAGCCATTGACTTAGGTTTTGATCCAAAAAGACCGCTTGAACAACACGCGCTGCATTTTCATGTGGGAGAGCTATTTTGATACACGCAACCTACCATTTTATGCATAAAACCACTATTGCTATTATCTTGATTTTTGTCATTATACTCACTCTATTTACCCATAAATTTACTCTTGTCTTTTTAGCACAAGAATTTCTTAAATCGAACCAAATAGAGTACTCAAAGGTCGAGGGAACTCTTTTTAACGGTGTTATACTTTATGATGTCAAATATAAAAATATAATGCGTGCAAAAAAGATACAACTTAATTATAAACTCATCTCTTTTATTAAACTGAAACCTATAATTAAAAATCTTCAAACGCAGCAGCTTTACATCAACATTGATTCATTTCCAAAATCAAAGAAACAACAACTCAAACTAATACCATTTACAATTCTCAAGCTCAATTTACAAAACACAACATTGATCATCAATAAAAAGCATTATATTTTTAATTTAAACATCAAAAACCTTTTTTTTAACCATTCATTTAATACAAATAATCTAAAAATAGATCTTAAATCTTACTATGTAAACGCAGACATCACAGCAAAAATAGTAAACAACAAACTTATAGGAGAGTCTAAAAATGTTGCAATTACAAAGCAAATCCAAGAAAAATATTTATACTTTATCAAAAAGGTACCAAAATATTTATCTGTAAAGTTAAAAGTCGATAGTAAAAAAGTTGATTTAAAAACGACTTTATCCCATTATGCGCTCACTAGCGATAATAATCTTACTTTTCATGATCAAGCTTTAGATATACAATACTTTATAGATACAAATTTATTTCAAGTAAACACTCACTATACATTTGCATATAAAAATTACCTCTCATATATTAAGCAAGAAGGAACTTTTAATACTCATGGAGAGTATAATTCAACTATTGCTGTGCATGCCAAGAATCTGCCTAAAAACATTCCAGTTAATCATTTTACAGCTCATCTTAGTGGAAATATTCACAATATTCATCTTGAGGGCAAGGCATCTGATTATTTTATAGATATTCAATCTAATGACTATAAAAAGTATAAAATCAGACTCAAAAACAATAAATTAAAACTCTCATTTATTGATGCCCTCCCTGAAATTATAAAAAATCATCAACTAAACTTTGACTCCTACTCCTCACTGCGTTTAGCTCCATTTTCATTAGAGAGTATTATTCATACTTCTGATAAATATGCCAAAATCAATGCTACACTAACATACAATTCTAACAAAAAACAGATTACTGCTAAAGTTATACCTTTTAAAGAGAGTAGCTTGTATAAAAATTACAATTTAAAATTACTTCTACCTATGACACTTAATCTCAAAGAGGATAAAAAACATACAAATTTTAGGGTCAACGCAAATAAATTTCAGGCATTTATAGCAAAAAAAGGAGACAATAAGATTGAAGGTTATGGAAACTTTGCCACAGTTATGTTCACATTAAATGGAACAATTAACAAACAAAAGCAATTGAATTTAAATCTTCACACAATCATACCCTCCATCAAACAGCTTTTAAAAGATGTAAATCTTAGCTCTAGCCGTGATAAGACAGCCTACAATGGTGAAGTTCATATCAATTCAAATATTCACATAAAAAATAATTTTTCTATTCAAAGTACCATTAAAGCACCTTTTTTAAGTGCAAAAACAGACTCTCAAAACCTCTATGTACTAAAGAATG
>NZ_JALUKE010000230.1 GCF_027056685.1 Sulfurimonas sp. | reverse complement strand
ATCCTGATGATATGGAAACGCAGATTTCTTACTTTTCTGTTTTTGGTGGACTCAACTGGCAAATCGATACTACGCAGAAGATTTCTCTTCTTATAAAGTCACTTATTTTAGATAATTTTGCTTCTTTAAATGAAAAAATCGATGAAATAACACTAAAAAATGATGCAAACAAAAGACTGCTAAAAGCTTTGGCAACTGGAGATAGACGGATATTTTCTGCGTTTAACAGAGCAGGTTTAAACAATGGGAACGGTGGTGCGGCTCTGCATTACTTTCAGGAGAAGGGAATAATAGAGTTAGAGTACTCACGCGAAGAGCATCCCCGTAATCTTTACCCAAACAAAAAGCTAAAAAAAGAAGAAGCTAGATACAGAATTTCACATAAAGTGCTTTTTACCCATCCTTTTATTCGATTCTGGTTCTATTTTATCCAGCCAAATATAAAAAGTATTGCAAAAGGAGATTATGAAAAAATTTTACAAGAGTTTGCACTTAAACGCAGCAGCTACACAAGTTTGGTCTATGAAGAGCTTTCAGAAGTTTTACTCAACTACCATCTCCGTGATACAGATATTGTAAGTTCTGGGAGTTACTGGGATGCTAAAACAGAAATAGACATTTTAACGCTTACAAAAGATGAGAAGTTTTACATTGGAGAGTGTAAATGGACAAACCATAAAGTCAATAAAAAAGAGTTCCATAAACTGAGTGACAAATGTAAAAAACTAGGTATAGTACCTACACAAATCATTCTCTTTTCAAAGCGTGGATTTTCAAAAGAGTTAGAGCAGATGCAAGGTGCAAAACTTGCACTCTACACAAGTGATGATTTTATGAGTTTACTAAAAAAGAGTTCTGTCTCAACTAACAATTCTCAAAGCTTCATAAGCTTCTTGTAAGAGTTGAAATTTTTGCGTATAGTGCTGCACCATACTTGGATCATCATGATAAACAGTATCTGGATGGTACACTTTTACCAGCTTTTTATAACTTTTTTTCAAAGCATCCTGAGAAGCACCTATCGGGCATTCTAAAATCGTATAAAGATGTTTGTTCGTCTCTGTTTCACTCTCTCTTGTTAAATCACCAAAACTATAATTTGCAAAGTCAGAGTAGAGCTTAGACATAAAATGATTATCATAAACATAGCGTATCTGATAGTGCAAAATATGGCGTTTATTTAAAGTCCTCTCAAGTCTCCCTTTTGCCTTGTAATCACTCACATCCACAACCAAAGATATATCTGTTCCCCGTGCAACATAAACTTCTAACTGTGAACGCAAATAGTTTAGAACCCATACATTTGGACTATCTAGTGTAATGAGCACCGTATTTTTATCATAAGCATAAAGTTTGACGGCAACATTTTCAGGTTCTAACTCTTTTTCTAGCTCTACTCGAATTGGCTGATTGCCAAATTTTAACATGGATCGTAAAAAAAATTCATGGTTAAAATCATATTTTTGTGCATGATATTGACTAAGTTTTGAGAGAAATTCAATCCGTTCATCTTGCAAATCTTCGTTTCTAAATACAAGCACTGCTTTAGAGAGAAAAAGCATACTTCTTGAGTGGCGATTTAAAAACTCTTTCATCCATGCTGCGTTTAGAGTTTCAAAGTCAGTCGTAACTAAAATGAGATTATTTCGTAAAACAATATTCAAAACTCTATGCCCCTTACTTGGATTTTAGATTCTATTATAAAGATATTCTAGCAAATTTAGTTCCAATTTTTAGCTGAATTATCTCAACTAATTCGAACTACTTTCATATTTATTATAGGAATTTTGAGTATAATTGCGAATATAATTAACTTCCACCCTACTTAAGGATAAAATTTGCGCGAAAATATGAATGAAAAGTGTGCCGTTGTTGGAATTTTTGGTCACGAAGAGGCTTCAAAATTAGCTTATTTTTCTCTACATGCCTTGCAGCATCGTGGACAAGAAGCTGCTGGAATCTCTTCTGCAGATGGACATAAAGTACATACCATCAAAGACCGTGGGCTTGTAATGAAAGTATTTAACGAAGAGAACTTAAAGACTCTTCAAGGTAATAGTGCCATAGGTCATACAAGATACTCAACAGCAGGGAATGACTCAATTTTGGATGCACAACCAGTATTTGCTCGTTATGATTTAGGTGAAATGGCAATCGTTCACAATGGTAATCTTACAAACGCAGAAGAGGTAAGAAACAGACTTATAAAGCGTGGTGCAATTTTTCAAACTTTTATGGATACTGAAAATCTTATTCATCTTATTGCTAAGAGTGAAAAAGAACATCTCCTCGATAGAATTATAGACGCTGTTCAAAAAATTGAGGGTGCTTTTTCACTTGTCTTTTTAAGTAGAACAAAAATGTTTGCTATGCGTGATAGATTTGGTTTTCGTCCTCTAAGTCTTGGAAGGCTTCCTAATGGTGGTTATATTGTTGCAAGTGAAACATGTGCATTTGATTTGGTTGGTGCAAAATTTATCCGTGATGTAGAACCAGGGGAATTGCTTGTTTTTGAAGAGAAAAAAGAGCCTCTTAGCATCAAAATTTATGAGCCAACACCAAAACATTGTATTTTTGAATATGTCTATTTTGCTCGTCCAGATTCCTCTGTATTTGGACAATCTGTTTATGAAGCAAGAAAAAATATGGGCAAAGAACTCGCAAAAATTGAGCCTATTGAAGCAGATTTAGTTATTCCTGTTCCTGATGGTGGCGTTCCTGCTGCCATTGGGTATGCACAGGCGAGCGGTATTCCTTATGAGATGGGAATTATGCGAAATCACTACATTGGAAGAACATTCATTGAACCAACGCAAGAGATGCGTGATTTAAAAGTAAAAATGAAACTCTCACCCATGACAGACATCATTAAAGGCAAACGAGTGATTGTCATAGATGATTCTATTGTCCGTGGAACAACTTCTCGTCGTATTATTAGAATGCTTAAAGAAGCAGGAGCAAGTGAAGTACATATGCGTGTCTCTTCTCCTCCAACAACGGACCCATGTTTTTATGGTGTAGATACGCCAAGCAAAGAAAATCTTATTGCCGCAAATATGACAACACAGGGAATCTGTGACTATATTGAAGCAGATTCTCTTGCATATCTTGATGAAGCGGCACTTCTTAGAAGTGTAAACGCAACAAAAGACATCTACTGTACAGCCTGTTTTACTGGAAAATACATAGTTTAATGCAGCAAATATATACCTTTGGAAGCTACTTAAAAAATAAATTTGGTGTCAAGGTTTACAAAGTTGGCATCAATATTTCTGGTTTTACTTGCCCAAATATTGATGGCACAGTTGCGCGTGGCGGCTGTACATTTTGTGAAAATGACTCCTTTTCTGCAAGTACAGATGAAGTCAAAGAGCTTAAGGGTTTTCACCTAAATCTTGACTCTAGAGAAAATCCATTCTTAGAAAAACAGCTCAAACAACTTGAACTCCAATTTGATGCCATTTCAAAGAGACAGGCACAAGAGTATAAAGCTGAGAAGTTTTTAGTCTATTTTCAATCTTTTACAAATACTTATGCCCCATTTGAGACACTTAAAGCACTCTATGACAAAGCACTTTCATTTGATAATGTAGTCGGTTTAAGCATTGGTACACGCTCTGATAGCATCACAGATGAAACCCTAGAGTACCTAAGTAAACTCGCAAAAACAAAAGAGATTTGGATAGAGTTTGGCATACAATCTGTTTACGATGAAACACTTGAAAAAATAAATCGTGGACATGATGCACAAAATGTAAAAGAGTGGATAATCAAATCTAAAGATGCAGGGCTTAATGTCTGTGGGCATCTCATATTTGGTCTTCCTGATGAAACGCAGGAGATGATGCTTAAGACTTCAAAAGAAGCATACGCGTGGGGTATTGATTCTGTTAAGTATCATCCACTTTATGTAGTAAAAAAGACAGCACTTGCAAATGACTTTATGCGTGGGACATTTACCCCAATTAGCGAGGAACTCTATCTTGACACTTTAGTCAAATCAATACAGATGAAACCAGAAAATGTCAATGTGCAAAGAGTAACAGCAGGAATAGATGATGATTCTCTACTCGCACCACAATGGTGTAGAAATAAAAATCAACAAGTAAAACATATAAACGCAGCGCTTAAAAAAATAGGGCTAAAGTATTAACGCGCTGTAAGTTTTGTAAACTGCGCTACACTTCTAAAATATGGTGGAAACTGAAAATGCACATAAAATTGATGTGCATGACCAGGTTTTAGATTACGAGCAACAACAAACTTTTTTACAAGTGTCTGTGGCTTGCTCTTATCAATTCCAAAACTACCTGTAAAAAAATCTAAAAATCCACTTGGCTTGTAAAAATTTCCACCTTTTACACTCCCTGTAACATGCCCTTTATTTACCAATTTAATCTCAAGAGTAACCTTTCCAATAGGATACTTTCCTACATTTTTCACTATGCCAGTGTAAGAGATGCGTTCTAAACTAAGTAATCTACTGTTTTTAAGATCATACAATTTTACATGTTTAGTATATTTATCTACCACAAAAATAGAAAAAACTGCCATAAAAACAGTAATAAGAGTTACTGTAAAAAGCATAGAGTACATCATCTTTTGATTTTTCTCTTTCAATGCACGAATAATACCTACAATGAAAACTACAAAAATAACAGTTAGCACCATATAGTGCCATATATTAAATGAACTCATCTGCAACTAGCTCCTAGAGTAAGATTGTACTCCTTAGAGTATCTAAAAGGCTCTACAAAGAGCTTAAATTCTCTTGTTGTACCTTTGGGTATGTTATGCAAAATAAGAGCGCTGCGTTTAAGCGGTTTTATTTTATAAATATAATTTTTTAATCTATTCGATGTAGATTTATAAACAGTAGCAACAACCTTACACTCTGTAAAATTAAACTTCGACTCATTACTAAGCGTTGCATGTACGACAATAGCATCCACAAAGTTAAGCTTCTTTTGTGAAATAAGTTTTGTGGAGTTTTTAAAAAGGTATTTGTGTAGCTCAATATAGCCTACAGTCGGACCTGCAACTAAAAAAGTGAAGCCTAGCAAAACAAAAAAGGTAGCAATACCAAGTCTATTTCGCAGTAAAATCGCAAGGATTATAAAGAGTAAGAAAAGAGTAAATGCAACGCCAAAGAGTATGTAATCATAAATTAAAAGATGGTGTACAAAAGCGAGGATTTTCTCTTTCATCAAAGTCTCTAATCTTTTCTTGAGTTCTTCTCAGCAATACCACTCATATCAAATCTACGAGCAAGCTCTTGCTTGATTCTATCTGGTGAAATATTTTTTGAAGCAAGTGCGACAAGCATATGATAGGTCAAATCTGCAGCTTCATAGACCATTTCATGTTCATCATTATCTTTATGTGCAAAACAGTATTCACCAGCCTCTTCTACAACTTTTTTAAGTATAGTGTTTTCACCTTTACTTAAAAGTTTTGCAGTCCATGAAGTTTTAGGATCTGCATTTTTACGCTCTTGAATTGTATGGTAAAGTGTATCTATCACCCCATACGCCTCTTGTGTATCTACCTCAACTTCAGTAGTGATGTCACCACTCTCAAGCTCTGTAAAGAAACATGATTTTCGTCCAGTATGGCAAGCAACACCATTTTGTTTTACTTTAATAAGGAGCGTATCATTATCACAATCAATAAAAAAAGATTTTATCTCTTGTGTATGTCCACTACTCTCACCCTTTTTCCAAATGCGTTGTTTACTTCTTGAAAAGTAGTGTGCAATTTTTGTTGTAAGTGAAAGTTCTAAGGCTTCTTTGTCCATATATGCCATCATCAGCACTTCATTTGAACCACTCTCCTGCACAATTACAGGAAGAAGTTCTTGTTTATCCCAATCAACTCTATTTACTATCTCTTGCATCATTATTTTGCCGTTGTTCTCTGTTTTATATCTTTTGTATCTACCCAAATATTTGGAGTAGAACCACCAGGAGTTAAGAAAATTTTAGCATCTTTATTGACACGAAGTGCATCATTAAATTTACCCTGAACTTGCATCTGTTTCAACTCAAGAAGTTTACTTGTTAATGATTTTGAAATAAGTAAGTTAGCTTTTGCCTGTGCATCTGCGTTTATAGTAATAGCATCGGCTTTCCCTTTTGCTTCAATTCTCGCTTGATCTGCTACACCTTGTGCTTGTGCAGCTTTTTTAAGTGCTTCTTGTTTTGCGCGTTGTACTTCTTGCTCTGCTTTTTGTACCTCTTGTTTTGCAATCTGAACACGCTCAATTTGATCTTTTACTTTTGCAGGTAAAATAATGTCACGAAGCTGAACTGATTGTAAAATAACAGGAGTATTTTTCAAACTAGCAATATTTTTTCTTAATCCAGCTTCTATCTCCGCTGCAATTTTATCACGAATCATAGGAAGTGATTCTGCATCATATTGACCAACAACATTACGAACAACATCACGCACAACTGGATTTATAATTTTATCTTCCCAGCTAAAACCCCAGTTTGAAATAGTTTGTGCAGCAAACTGTGCATTAAGTCTATATTGCACTGTTAATTCAATAGAAACAGGAAGTCCACGCTTATCAAGTACGGTAACAGCAGGTTTAGAAACAATCCCAGACTCTCGTCCTGAATTTACCTCTATGTGTGAAGCATAATTGATTATACGAACTTTTGTATCTACTCTATAAACTTTTTGAATTACAGGAATAATAAAATGTAATCCTGGAAGCAATGCCTGCTCTTGATACCTACCATTTGTACTTAAAATCCCACGCTCACCCTCTTGTACAATAGTAAAAGGTTTTGCAAGAAGTAATACAAGGACAATACCAATAATTACATAAATAGCGGCAGCCTTGCCTCCACCAAAATTAAAGTCTAAATTTGGCATTTGTGGTCCTTTAGGTCCATTACCATTGCCACCACCAGAGTTTGACTGCTTATTAAAACCGCCTCCCTCACTCTTCTTTTTATTAAAGTAATCGTTCATATCTGAAGCCATAAGTATATTCTCTTCTTTCATTTAAGTTCCCAGTTACACTGCATCAACATACGTTAAGTAGTGCTCATATTTTTTATTTCTACCAAAAACAATATCAAAGTATTCACTTTGAATAATTGCTGTAATTTCACCGCGTGAGCCACAACCAATCTCTCTTGCATCAACAAGAGCAATAGGCGTAATTTCAGCAGCAGTCCCTGTTAAGAATGCTTCATCTGCCACATAAACTTCCTCTCTTGTAATTCTACGACGAGTCACTTTATAGCCCATATCTGTAGCCATTTCAATAACCATTTTTTGTGTAATTGACGCAAGTGCGTTATCACTTGGAGGTGTAATTATCTCTTTATCTTTTATCATAAAAAATGAAGCACCACTTGCCTCTGCAACATAGCCTTGATCATCAAGTAAAAGTGCTTCATCATAGCCAGCATCGATTGCTTCATATTTTGCCATTTGAGAGTTTAAGTAATTTGCCGTAGCCTTTGCTTTACCCATATTTGAAGTATTTGCAGGTCTTGTCATAGAGACAATTTTTAGTCTAATTCCTTTACGCATTCCCTCTTCACCAAGGTATGCACCCCACTCCCATGCAGCAACAGCAGTCTCAACTGGTGCATTTTTATGGTAAAGTCCCATAACACCATAACCCAAAAATGAAAAAGGGCGAAGATATACATTGTCCCCTGTAAATTCATTTTTACGAACAAGTTCAATTTGTGCAAGATTTAACTCTTCAACACTGTATGGGATATTAATCATTGTCATTTTAGCTGATTCTTTCAAGCGTTTTGTATGGTCATTAAGGCGAAAAATTGCATAACCTTTTTCTGTTTTATATGCCTTTGTCCCTTCAATAACACCATTTCCATAATGAATTGTGTGTGTTAATACATGTACTTTAGCATCTTCCCATGCAACAAATTTTCCATTCATCCAAATATATTTGGCAGCGTCCATAAAAATTCTCCAGTTATTATAATTGTTGCTATTTTATCTAAAATGCGATTTATGTTGTATTAACTATTAAGTAAAAATTCATTATAATTCTATTGAATAATAAATATTAGGGAAAAATGTGAACCAATACGCAAACTATGAAGAGATAGACCAGGCGCAACTGCAAAAAGATATAGATGATATTAAGAAAACACTTAAAGTAGGACAAAAGGATTTTGAACACCTTTTGAAGTTAGAAAAATGGGGAAGATTTGCAACAATTTCTGGATTTATACTTATTGCAACAGTAACAATACTCAGTAGTTATAATTCAGGTATTTCACTTTTTGATTTTTGGTTTTTTGGAAGTTTTGGTGCATTTTTAATTGGGATAGGAAATGTCGCACGCTGGTCAAATGTGACACATCCAATCCTCCATGGTGCTTATGATAAAGTACCAAATATTCCTCATCGATACACAAAAGCAGGATTTGCAGCAGGAAAGCGTAGATATATTGATTGGCTTGACTGGATAATACCTGATGCTTGGGCGTATGAGCATAACATCATGCACCACTACCATTTAGGAGAACTAGACGACCCTGATAATGTTGAAAAGAATCTTGAGTGGCTCCATAAAGCTAAAGTTCCTATGTGGATGAAGTATGCAGTTGTTTATTTATTTGCAGGTATGTGGAAACTCGCATACTATGCTCCAAATACACAAAGAATTTTAGCAAACAAAGAGAATAAAACTATGAATGATCCACGAAGTCAAAAGTATGAATTCTCTCCTTTTACCAAAAAAGGGCGTGAACTCTGGACTCAGTATCTTCTACCTTATGGTCTTTTCCAATTTCTCTTTTTACCGCTGCTCTTTTTACCATTTGGCTTAGGTGCTGTTGGTACTGCGTTTGGCTTTTTAGTGCTTGGTGAACTCTTTGCCAATTTACACTCATTTTTGGTCATTGTTCCAAATCATTCAGCAGAAGATATTTACCAATTTTCAACACCGCATAAAACGCAAGGTGAATACTATCTTCGTCAAATTATGGGAAGTGTAAACTACAATACAGGGACAGATTTGGTTGACTTTTTACATGGTTTTTTAAACTATCAAGTTGAACATCATCTTTTTCCAAATATGCCACACTCATTCTACCAAGATATGCAACCAATAGTAAAAGATATATGTAAAAAGCATAATTTGGAGTATAGACAAGAGTCTGTTTGGAAGCGGTTTTTTATGACTATTGAACTAATGGTTGGAAACACAAAAGTCTTACGAGTCGAAGGAGTTTAGTACTTCTTCAACTCACTGTTTATCTGCACATACGCTTCTAAAATCCCCGTCTCAAAATAATTAATATTGTATTTTTTTGCAAACTCTTTTGTAATCTTTTGTACTTTTAAGAGATTAAATCGTGGTGCTTTTGGAAAGAGATGATGCTCTATTTGTGTATTGAGTCCACCATAAAACCAGTGTACAATCATACCACCACGAAGAGAGCGTGAACCTCGCATCTGCAACTCCATCCATGAGAGTTTACTGCCTACTTCATTATCGAAAACTTCGCATCCTAAATGATTGGTAATAAATCCAAACGCAAGCCATGGAGAGAGTGTAAAATTAAGTGTTAATGCAACAATAATAGCTTCACTTAAAGGCAGAAAATAAAAAACAGGACCCCAAATTACTGGCCAATGCAGCAGCATTAAAGAAAACTCTCCCCATTTTTTACGCTTGATTACAAACTTATATGACTGTGCAACAAACGCGGGATACATAAAGAACATGGCACCCCAAAAAACAAGATACTTCGTTTTTTTCAGCCAAGCTTTGTCACCTTTTTTATGTGTAAAAGCACCATCCATTGCGTTTATATCTACATCTTTTTCGATGATATTACACCATGTATGGTGATTTACATTGTGTTTAAAATCCCACCAAGAAGAGGAGTTACTTAAAATGATTGCAGAAAAAGGATAGCTCAGTTTAAAAGAGAGTCCTTTATCTTTAAAATATTGCCGATGGAGAATATCGTGAGAAACGAAAACAGCGCGTGTAAAAACCAGACTCATAAAGAGACCTAAAAGAATACTTTTGTATGGATAGGCAATATTGATTGCATTCCAATGAAACAACGCATAATAGATAAATGCCATACTTATAATGATAGCAAGCATCTCAACACTACCTCGAATGGGAACTCTATTTAAAAGACCAGCTTCTCGCACCTCTTGTTTTAACTCTTCAAACATCTCTTTAGACATCACTTATCCCCCAAATTTCTAATAAGGAGTTATAATAACTTTAATTTGCTGAAATAATGGATTAAAAAGAGAAAGAAGAGTGTAGAAGCTAAAAAGCTTCACACTCTATAAGGAGAAAATGAAATTTGAAATTTGTTTATAACAAATAGACTTTTAGAAATCTATTTGAGTTGTTAGCATATAAGATGTACTTTTAGGACTAGCAGTTCCCGTTGCATGATCATTGTCATCAATAGTAACATTTGCAACCCACTCAACATTTGAGTTTTGTTTCCAAGCTACACCACCGATATAAGTATTTTTATCATATTTTGTAGCACCACTATTTACATCAGGAGTCCATTTATCAACTCTTGCAAATGCTTTATACTGATGTTCTTCACCTACACGACCTTCAACATTGAAAGAGTAACCATCACCAGAACCTTTAGAAGCTGCACCTGTAGCAGATGAATTAGTTGAAGTATCTTCTGAAGTTACATATTGAGCAGAGGCTAAGAATGCAGGCATATTATAGACTGCGTGAAAACCATAAAAATGTAAGTCATCTTCATGACCTGTTACAGCATTTTTAGAGTGTTTTTGATTTAATTGACCAAAGAAAGAAGCATCAAGATATGTAGTTTTTTCAGGATGACCATGTGTACCTAAAAGATGTCCTGTAAATCTCCACTCTAAACTCATACCATTTGAGTTTTGTGCAGAGTGGTACCCTTCACCATTAAAAACACCATAATCGGCATCAAAATATTTTGTTCTTGTTTTTGCCATTACGCCAAAGTCAGCTGAACTTGAAATATGTGCAGAATTTCCATTTTCAATTAAAATTTCAGAAATACTTCTGTACATCCAAGAGTTATGCTCTTCATAATCATGCCAAGGTCTGTGAGCCAAACCAATTTCTAAGCTAGTTGCAGGAAGTACTTCATTTAAGTTTAAGTAAGCATATTTTGCACGAACTATCATACTACCATTTGTATTTGCAGTTGTACTTTTTTCTCTTGTTAAATCCATTGTAACACGGTAGTAAGATTTAGGATCATCTAAAAGATACGCTTTTAATTGAAAATATCCACGACGAACTTCAAAATCTTGAGTAGAATCTTTTGAACTATCATCATACTGTGTATTTTTATAGCCAATAAAGGCTTGACCATCAAATTTCAATTTATCTGCATGAGAAAAAACTGAAGTAGGAGTTTTAATCGCTGTGCGACCTTCACCTGCTTGAGTAAATACCTGACCATTAGCATCTTGATATAATTTTAATGCACCTGCATTTGCAGCAACTGAACCTAGAGTTAAAGCAGCTAAAGCTGATAAAACGATTTTTTTCATTTTTGAATTCCTTTTTTTGTTTGTTCGGCGGAAGTATAAAATATCTTGGTTACATAATGATTACAAGAATAGTCTGCATTTGTAACCTTACTGTAACCTTCTTTTTCTATTATTAGAGCATCAAGTCACAATAAAGGGGAGAAATTATGGCAAATAAAAAAATGAGGGGAGTTATTTTAACAGCTTTAGCTGCTTTAACTTTAGGAACAGTTGTTAACGCACAAACAGTAACAAATACAGAAGAAAAATTTTTAGATAGATTTCATTTCAAAGGCGATCTCAGATTACGCTATGAAAGTAAAGAGACTTACTATAAAGATGGAACTGACACTACAAACAAATATACTTATCACAACAGATATAGGTTACGACTAGTAGCAGCTATTGATTTAATGCAAAATCTAAAATTTGATGTTGGTATGAGAAGTGGATATGCAAATCCAACTTCTGGCAATCAAACATTTCTAGATGATAAAGCTTTAAGTGATTATTTTTGGGAGTCATTGAGATTTAACATTTTAGATATTGCATATAAGAATGGAGACTCCACTCTAAAAGTTGGAAGACATCCCTATATGATATATAGACCAATCAAATCACAGCTTATTTGGGATAATGACCTTTCATTCAACGGTGTGAGTTATAACTATGAGAATGACTCTCGTATCATTAATGCAGGTATCAATCAACCAACATATGCAGAGCAGGTTAATGCTAAAAATACCATTAACCTCTTTTTTGCACAATATGTACAAAAAATTAAATTAGAAAATTCTCAATTAAATTTAGGTACAGCTATTTATTACTACGATGGAGTCAAGGGAAACACACCTATTTATAACACCAACAAAGGTACAGGAATGGGTAATACTTTAGTAAATGGTGTATTTAAAAACGATTACAATATTTTAGAAGCATTTGGAGAACTCAAATTCAAAGATATTTTTGGTAAACCGCTTGCAGTTGCTGCAGGGATGGCATATAACGCTGTAGCTAGTGATAAAAACTTGGGGTATGATTTAGCAGTCCAAATAGGTAAGGCGAAAAAAGTTCATGATTGGCAACTGAAATACTCTTATACTGATCTCCAGGCAGATGCAGTACTAGGTGCGCATAGTGATTCGGATAATTTTGGTGGTGGTACTGCAGCTAAGGGACATGCTATAAGAGCAAAATATAAATTTGGCAAAAACACATACCTTGCTGGAACATTCTTTTTTGATACACTTTTTGCAGAAAAAAAAGTTGGAAAGCCAGCAGCAGATTATGAGCGTGTTCAGTTAGATGCTATTATAAAGTTTTAACAAACAAATTTGTAATCTTTTCGTAACCAAAGTATCTTATACTTTCACAACTTAAATTTAAAAGGTGTAATAAATGACAAAAGTACTTAAACTTGCTCTTGCAACTTCAGTTTTAGCGGGGGCTCTTTCGGCTAATGATGTAATCAAAGGAAGCGGTGCTTCTTTTCCTTATTCTGTTTATCAACAATGGATTAAAGCATACAACAAAGATACTGGTATTAAAATCAACTATATTAGTGAAGGTTCTGGAGCTGGTATTAAGCATATTGAAGCAAGACAATCAAACTTCGGTGGTAGTGATAAACCTCTTACTCCTAAAACACTCAAAAAACATAAGCTTTACCAATTCCCAGCAGTTGTTGGTGCAATTACAATGGCATACAATGTTCCAAACCACAAGAACATCAAATTAAGCCGTGCAGCAATCGCTGAAATCGCACTTGGTCACATCAAATACTGGGATAACAAACTCATTACAATGAGTAACCCAACTGCAAACTTACCACATAAAAAATTAACATTTGTTCACCGTTCAGATGCGAGTGGAACTACATTTAACTTTACTTACTACCTTGCAAAAAGTAACCTTGAGTGGAGAAAAGCATTTGGTGCAAGAAAATCTGTAACTTGGCCTGGTGATCACCATGTTGGTGGTAAAGGAAACCCTGGTGTTGGCGCACTTATTAAACAAACTCCATACTCTGTAGGGTATATGGACTATGCAGATGCAAAATCAAATGGTATTGCAATGGCTACAGTTGAAAATAGAGAAGGTTACTACATCAAACCTAATCTTAAAGCATTTCAAGAGAGTGCAGCAAAAGCTAGTTTTGATCCAAGAAAAGATTTCTATGCTATCATCGCAGACCCTGCAGGTGCAAAATCTTACCCTATTGTAGCAGCAACTTTTATTCTTTTACCAAAAGAGCACAAAGCTATGGATAAAAAAGTAACAGCATTCTATGACTGGTCATATAAAAATGGTGCAAATATCGCTTCTAGCCTTGGGTATGTTCCATTACCAAACTCTTTAACAAACAAAATCAGAAAATATTGGAAAGAAAACGGGATTAAATAATCCCCTTTCCAAGCTTTCACCCCCCCCTCTTTAAAACAAATTTCAAATTTCATATATTCATAATATCCTCTTTTTTAGAGGGGGCAAAACTTCTTAAAAATATTCTATGTAATCTCTTTGTAATTAAATTTTTATATAATAATGAAAATATTTTACTTATGGAATACAAATGGAAAAACTCTTTCAAAAAATCTCTTTTTCAAGTGCAACATTAGTGTTCATTATTCTTCTTGGAATTTTCATTACGCTCTTTGACGCAGCACGACCTGCTATAAATGAATTTGGTTTACATTTTATTGTAGATCCAGCATGGAATAAAGAAGTACCAATCACAACACCTCAAGCAGACAGTATCAAAAAAGTTTCAGATAGTTCTGAAGTAGTAAATCCTGATGATTACAGTGATGATGATGGAATGATTATGGAAGATGAAGATGACACACCTACAAAGACTATTTATGGTGGTTTGGTACCACTTGTCGGAACAATTTTTTCAACACTGATAGCACTTGCGTTTGCTATGCCAATTGCTATGGGAATAGCAATATTTTTAGCTGAGATAGCTCCAAAAAACATCTCTAGCTTTGTTGGTGGTGCAATAGAACTACTCGCCGCCATTCCAAGTATTATTTTTGGTATGTGGGGACTTTACTATTTTGCTCCTATTGTAGCCGATTTATTTGGAGGTTTTCAAGTCTCACTCCTCACGGCTGGACTTGTTTTAGGGGTTATGATTCTTCCATTTATGGCAGCAATTACAAGAGACTCTATGAATACAACGCCAGATATTTTAAAAGAGTCTGCTTATGCCCTTGGTGCAACAAAATTTGAAGTTATCAAAGATGTCATTTTTCCATACTCAAAAGTTGGTATCATTGGCTCTATCATTCTCTCACTTGGTCGTGCTCTAGGTGAGACTATGGCAGTTGCATTTCTTATTGGTTCTATTTTTGAACTTCCACATAAAATTACCGACCCGACCATCTCGATTCCAGTTGCACTAGCAAACAACTTTGGAGAAGCAAGTGGACTTGGTATGAGTTCCCTCTTTTATCTTGCTCTTATTCTCTTTGTAATGAGTTTTGCAGTTATCTCTTTTGCAAAATTCTTCTTTTTAAGAAAGGCTGATTAATGAAAAGACTTCTAATAAATAAAATAGTTTTAGCACTCTCTACCATCTCTGCAGTGATTGGACTTGCCTTTTTAGCATGGATTTTGGTTACCCTTTTTGTAAAAGGTTTGAGTTCATTCCATTTCTCTCTCTTTGTTACAGATTTAATTAACAATGGACTTCGTAACCTTATTATAGGGCAATTTATTTTAGCAGGTTTTGCAAGTGTTATTGGTATTCCTCTTGGAATGATTGCTGGTATTTACATTCGTGAATATGGACGAGGGAGATACGCAAATATAATCAGAAACCTAAGTGACATCATGATGAGCGCGCCATCTATTGTCATTGGTGCTTTTGTTTATGCCATCATTGTTGTTCCAACAGGGCATACAAGTGGTTTTGCAGGTTCTATTGCTCTTGCTATTATGATGATTCCAATCGTCATCAGTACAACAGACTCTATGCTCTCTCTTGTTCCAAAAGAGTTGCGTGAAGCAGGAATTGCACTTGGAGCTTCTAAATATCGAGTGATTTTAGATATTGTCATTAAAGCTGCAAAAGTAGGTATTATGACAGGAATACTGCTCGCTTTTGCAAGAATTGTTGGTGAAACTGCACCACTACTTTTCACCTCACAAACAAGTAACTACTTCTCATTAGATATGACACACGCATTTCCATCACTTAGTGTAAGTATTTATGATTTGGCAAGTGATGTACAAACAAGTAGTCGAGATTTAGCATGGGCAGCCTCTTTCATACTTACTGCTATGGTACTCATCATTAACCTCACAGGTAAATTTATCACAAGAAATAAAAAATAAGGAAATATCATGCTAGTTATGAATATTGAAAAATTCTCTTTTACATATCCAGGTGCGGAAGCACCCTCACTAAAAAATATAACACTACCGATTGAAAAGAATAAGATTACTTCACTTATCGGTCCAAGTGGTTGTGGAAAATCTACACTTTTACGCTCAATGAACCGTATTCATGATTTATATCCTGGAAACACATACGATGGAAAAATTAATCTTTTAAATGAGACAACAGGAGAGTATGACAATATTCTTGCAATAAAAAAAGAGAATGATTTTATTCAATTACGACAAAAAGTAGGAATGATTTTTCAAAAACCTACACCGTTTCCAATGAGTATCTTTGACAATGTTGCTTATGGATTAAAAATTGATGGCATTAAAAACAAAAGTGAACTCTCTGACCGTGTAGAAGCGGCCCTTAAAGGTTCTGCACTTTGGAACGAAGTGAGTGATAGACTAGGCAAGTCGGCTATGGGACTCTCAGGTGGACAGCAACAGCGTCTTTGTATTGCCCGTGCAGTTGCTGTAAAACCCGAAGTTTTACTTTTTGATGAGCCAACTTCCGCACTTGATCCTATCTCAACTGCAGCTATTGAAGAGCTCATCGTTGAACTTAGAAACGATATAAGTATTGCCATTGTTACTCACAATATGCAACAAGCTTCACGAATAAGTGACTACACTGCGTTTATGTATTTAGGAGATCTTATAGAATTTGATAAAACGGAGAACATTTTCCTAAATCCAAAAGAGCAGCAAACAGAAGATTATATTACTGGCCGTTTCGGTTAAAAACAAAATAAAAAAAGGAAAAGCATATGTTACCAACTTTTAAAACAAATTTGAATGAAGTAAAAGAGAAGATTACATCAATAGGAGAAGATCTTGTAAAAGCAAATGAGCTGATACTTAAAGCTTTAAATGATTGTGATCAAAAAGTTTTTAGTGAAGCAAGAAACTCTATTAAAAACATTACTTCTCGTACAGATGAGATAGATAACGCAATTATTAAAATTCTTGCACTCTATACTCCTGAAGCAAAAGACCTTAGACGCGTTGTAGCTTACTTTAAAATAACAAATGAAATAGCTCGTGCATGCTCAAATACAAGAAGTTTCATCCGTGGATTTACTGATGTATGTGGTGATCTTGATGTGGAGACCATTAATGAGTACACACTCCCTATGCAATCATCTACTGTTAAAGCCATTAAAACAAGTATAACTATGATAAACATCGAAGATGCTGATGAACTTCAAGAGATGTATGAAGAGGTACTTATAGAAGAGAATAAAGCAGATGATCTTTATGAAATGATAGAGAGAAAACTTGTTTCAGAAGCAGAAAGTTGCGTGCAAGGTTTTGAAAAATACCATAAGATGCTCAAAGCACTTAGAAAAAGTGAAAAAATTGCTGGGCGTGCAATTAGTGTAGCAAATCTCCTTGTTTACATAAAACTCGGCGGCACAATACACAACTAATACTCAAAAAGGCAAAAAGTGTTAAAATTTCATCAAATAATCTTACGAAAATTCTTACTGCTTTTTGCTTTCCTTTTTTTACTTGTTGGTGCAATAGTGCACTATTGGACTTATGATTACTATATAGACTCTTCTAAAAAAGCCCTTATTCAAGATATTGACCTTCTCTCTTTTACTATTAACAATAAAACAGATTTTGATACACTTGCAAGAAAAATAAAAAAAAATCTGCAACTGCGTTTAACTGTTATTGCAAAAGATGGCACTGTTATAGCTGAAGGCTATAAAGACAAAACGACCATGGATAACCATCGTTACAGACCAGAAATAATGCAAGCTGACAATGAAAAATTTGGTGAAATTATTCGTCATTCCCATACACTCAACAAAGATATGCTCTATGTTGCAAAAAAAATAGAGCTTAAAAACAAAATAATCTATATACGCTTGTCAAAAGAGCTTAAAGGAATTTATCATGAGTTTGTAAATCTTGGTATTAAGATATCGGCTGTAGTTATTCTCTTTTTTATTATCCTCTTTTTTATGAGCTATAAGATTAATACACAAATACAATATGAAACCAAGAAAATTGTAGATTTTTTAAAAGCACTCACAAAAAAAGAGAAACCTACCTACATTTCATCAAATTATTCTCAAGAGTTTGCACTTATCACAACTCTTCTAACAAAAGTCTCAAAAATTTTGGCAAAAAAAGATAAGCAACATGACAAATATACAAAAAAATTACAAAATTCAAACAAACAAAAAGATGACATCATCTCTGCTATTTCGCACGAATTTAAAAATCCTATTGCAGTAGTGAATGGATATTCACAAACACTTTTAGAAGATGAAAATATTAACCCAAGTATACGCAAAAAGTTTCTTAAAAAAATAAATAACAATGGTACAAAGCTCAGCGAACTTATAGATACACTCAGACTTTCCATGAAACTTGATGGAAAAACGCAGTCTATACAGACGCATCAAACAAATCTAAATGAATTAGTCAATGAAACTGTGCAAACACTTCAGCTAACATATCCACGAAAACATATCATTATACAGGGTGATAAAAGTGTTATAGTAAATGTAGATAAAACACTTTTTGGAGTTGTCATAAGTAACTTAATAGAAAATGCACTCAAATATTCGGAAGATGAAGTAATAGTTAAAATTTCTAAAAGAAGTATTGAAGTAATTGATACAGGAATAGGGATTAGTAAGAAAAATTTAGAAAAAATTACAGAAAAATTTTATAGAGTACAGCAAAACTCTTGGAATAATTCCCTAGGACTTGGACTATTTTTAGTCAACAAGATTATAACCCTCCATCACTTCACACTTAAAATAAGCTCTAA
>NZ_JALUKE010000229.1 GCF_027056685.1 Sulfurimonas sp. | reverse complement strand
TTTTTATAACAAAATAAGTACTGTGTATTGAATTTCAAAAATTTCAAACCCCTGTTTTATAGGATATGGTTCGGAAGGAATGGTTACAAAATTTTATAAACAATAATTTAATATATGTTATGTTTATATGGTATAATATACCATATAAAAAAGGAGTAGATTATGACATCAACTAAAAAAACTAACATTAATAAAGTTACTTTTAATATATCTTCAGACCTTAAAAAAGATTTGCTTACATTAAAGAATGAACTAAAGGTATCTCTCAATACTATCTATAACAATGCCCTAAAAGAATATGTAAAAAAGCAGGAGTTAAAAAAATGGGAACAAGGGGCAATAAAAGCATCCCAAAATAAAGACTACCTAAAAAAATGCAGAAGTATCGGAAATAGTGGAGTTGAAATTTATGAGTATTAATCAAGGAGAAATATGGCTTGTCAATTTTGATCCAAGTGTTGGTTCTGAGATACAAAAAGCAAGACCATCAGTTGTTATTAATGATGATATGTTAGGTAGGTTTGGACTAAGGGTTATCGTTCCTATTACAGGATGGAAAGATTATTTTGAAGAGTATCCTTGGATAATAAAACTAGAGCCTAACTCAGCAAATGGACTATCTAAAATATCTGGCATAGAGTGTTTTCAGGTTAAAAGCTTCTCCCAAGATAGATTTATAAAACAACTTGGATTTTTAGACAATGTAATTGTTAAGGAAATTCATCAAACTGTTCTTAAAACTTTCAATCCAATTTATGAAATAGCTTAATATAGTACCCCAGAAAAACCAAACAACATTTTAGAAATGATTACTAATAGGTTGCCAAAGAAAAGTTATATGTGGATTAAATGTCGTATTTTAGGGGTTTATAGAAGTTATGGCTCCGGATGCTGGAAATTCTAAATATACATAATAAAAACTATAAAAGACCATAAACAAGGACTTTGTGACTCTATCAAAATATTTCAACTTCCTCATTCTTATTCATTTTTAGGCACAGTTTGGACACACATAAGTGCCTTGTAAATTTTTATAAAACTATCTAGTTTCATTTTTTTATGCTAAAATATAACAAAAAAGAGATTTGACTTAAAAAAAGATATATTTAGTTACTAAGTAACAATGTAATATTGTTACAATATTTTTCATAATTATTTTTTTTGAACTATCTTGTATAAAGTATACACTAATAAAAAGTTAAACAATAACAGGAATTAAATTGAGTATCCCTTCTTATGTACTTTTTGAATTAGGATTCGGATTTAAATACCAATATTTAATGAGCGCCTTAATTCATACTTTAATTACAAAAAAAATTAACTTTTCACAAAGTGAAAACTATCTTAAGAAAAATATAAAAAAATATTCTATTCATGGTGACTGCACTAAATTTATAACCCAAGTACAGAATATAATTCCTGATGTTCATGAATTAAAATACAACATAAACTCTATTCTAATGCTAGAAGGAGAAAATAGTTGTTTTGAAGATATTAATTTATTTACAACTAATAATATATCTCAAATAAGATTTTTCCAAGTAAAAGGCAGTATGAGTGACTCTTATGCAAGTAAGCTTAATAGTGCTGTAGTTCATACATTAAAAAGTACACTTGCAAAGCTTACAGAGTTTCAAAGGCAGGAAAAGGTTATAATTCCGGAAGAACAAGTAAAGGGATCATTTAAACTTTATTCGGAACTCATGTCCCAAAAAATAGCTTTACAGATAGAACTGAGAAGATTAAGAAGTGTTCTTTCGGAAGAAAATCCGCAGATAAAGTACATAAAGGAACAAATAAGAGCAATAGATAAACAGCTATCAAGCATAGAAAGGAAAGGAGAGGACATGTCAGCCCTGCCCGGCTTAGAGCAGGCTCCAGAGAAGATGGCGGAGTTTCAAAAGGTGTTTGTAAAA
>NZ_JALUKE010000228.1:1244-1917 GCF_027056685.1 Sulfurimonas sp. | reverse complement strand
ATAGAGGCTTTCAACTTTACTACTGATATAAGTTAGTTGGTTGGTTTTGATGTTTTGTCTCCATAAAACTACCGGGTGGTTTTCAATTAATTTTTGGTATTGAATTTTATCTTCTTTAAAGTTATTGATTTTCAAATCTAGAGACAGAGTTCTTTCTTTTACTTTTAAATCAATCAAAGTATTTTTTCCAGTAATTATTAATAACATCATGCTTAATAAACCAGTAAAAATTAGACCAATAGTTGCCACTAATTTATTGCTATTTATTCTGTTGTTTGCTAAATAGGCCAGTGTGGGCTGATAGTTAATTGCCCATATATCTTTGGAAAAAGTTATTAAAGATTGAACTGAAAAATCATTAAAAATAGGTTTGTTAACCTCTCTAAGTTTGAGTGGTTTATTTAAGTCTTCAATTGTGATACTCACTTGAGTATCGTATAAGTGATACGAATCTAATATGTTGTTGATTAACTTGATTGGGTCGTGAAATATAACAATTGTTGTCTTTGCATTTGTTTTGATAAATTGATATGTATTGCTAAATAATTTAGAATTCTCATGATAGCTGGTTCTATTTTTTGATAATGTAGTTTTGAGAAAATCTTTATAATTAATTTGTTGTATTAAATTAAATCGGCTGTCATTTTGCTTGTGAGGTTGGAAAAATTTAATG
>NZ_JALUKE010000228.1:0-1234 GCF_027056685.1 Sulfurimonas sp. | reverse complement strand
TATTCAAAAAACTTTCAAATTTATCCTCCCACTTTTCAAAAGGCAAAAAATGACTTAAACCAGCATTAAGAAATTCATTTATCCAGTTAAGTTTCTGGTTGATGATAGTGGTGATGAGTTCTGATTTCGTGCTAAAATTATCTTTTAATCTTTGTTTATCTGAAAACTCTGTTTTATTGTAGAGAAAAATAATGAAAATAAGAGTTAATATAACAGGCAAAACAAGTGTCAAATAACGAGGTCGCCAAATTGATCTTGGTTGACCAATTATCACTAATAAAAGGGGAGCAAATATAACAAAGCCAATATAGTCGCCGAACCACCAATCCAAATAATGAGAAAAGATTGATATGGTACTAATATTTGTTGATAAGAAAAATTTTGCAAGGCTGTTTAAAGTTGTTGAAATGAGTGCTATAAGAGGGCCAATAAGCAGGTACAGTTTTATAATTGAGTGGCTTGATATTAAAGGATTGGGATAGCCAATAAAAAAACGAATGAGAAAAGCGCCGATATAGTACTGAACCAGACCAGTAAAAATAAATAGACTATTAATAAGCAAGTTGCTTAATACAAATTGTTCATTTGGATAAAGTGCGAAGTTGATTAAAAGTTGTGCTAAGTATAAAGCAGGAATAATTTTATATCCCCAAACTAAAGCTGAAATTACCCCGATACCAACACTTGGCCATATAAGTATAGCCTGGCTAGGGTTATTCAATGCAAAAACAACACAAAAAGAAGTTCGAGCATTTGTTCAAAAGTATTTGAAAGATTTTGACTATGAGCTGCGTTTAACACAAGGTTCGTATCCGTTTAAAACGAATACAGATACAAAACTTGTTAAAAATATTGATGTAGCTATTGAAAAAGTAACAAATAGAGTGCCAAAACACTCAACAGCAGGTGGAACAAGTGATGCACGATTTATTGCTGCGTTTGGAATAGATGTTATAGAGTTTGGTGTGAAAAATGATACAATTCACTCTATAAACGAGAGAACAACGGTAGAAGAAGTGGAAGGTTTATATGAGGTTTTTTCAATACTCATTAAAAATTGGAATACAACAAACAGATAAGGAAAAAAATGAAATTTATACAGACAAATAAAGCACCATCAGCGATAGGACCATATTCACAAGCAACTGTTGTTAATGGTATAGTTTATACTTCAGGACAAATTGCATTAACACCAGAAGGTACAGATGAACTTTTAAGTGAGGATGTGGGTGTA
>NZ_JALUKE010000227.1 GCF_027056685.1 Sulfurimonas sp. | reverse complement strand
GCACTCAATATCTATTGTGATTTAGGTAATGAATCAAAATGTTTTCATGCAATGCGTTCCCTTAAAGAGGCAATGAAGTGGGATGAAGAGAGTTATGGTCGTGAGTATGATTTAGAAATTTACAATATTGTAGCAGTCGATAGTTTTAATATGGGAGCTATGGAGAATAAAGGGCTCAATATTTTTAATTCTGCCTATGTTTTAGCAGATATGGATACAGCAACTGATGCAAACTTTATGGGTATAGAGTCAGTCATTGCTCATGAGTATTTTCATAATTGGACTGGAAATCGTATTACTTGCCGTGATTGGTTTCAGCTTACTCTTAAAGAGGGGCTTACAGTTTTTAGAGACCAATGTTTCTCTGCTGATATGAACTCAAGTGCCGTGCAACGCATAGAGGATGTAAAAGCACTCCGTGAGAGACAGTTTGTAGAAGACAGCTCTCCTACTCGTCATCCAATCCAACCAAAATCATACATCTCTATGAATAACTTTTATACAGCAACTGTTTATGAAAAGGGTGCAGAGGTTATCCGTATGATTTATACGCTAATAGGCAAAGAAAATTACCGTAAAGCTATGGATTTATACTTTAAAACTTTTGATGCACAAGCAGTAACTACAGATGACTTTTTGTGGGCTATGAGTAGTGCTAGTGGGGAAGATTTAGAGCAGTTTAAACGATGGTACCATCAAAGTGGTACACCAAAACTCAAAGTAGAAGAGGTATTTAGTGATGGTGTTTACAGGCTGCGTTTAAGACAGGTAATTCCAAACGCAGTGAATGGCGACAAGCAGGAAGCGTACTATTTCCCATTAAAAATGGGGCTTTTAGATGTTAATGGCGAGGAAATAGTACAAAAAACACTCAAAATATCTCAAGAGAGTGAAGAGTTTTTATTTGAAGGCTTTACGGCTAAGCCAATTCTCTCTATAAATAGGGACTTTTCTGCGCCTTTTATAATAGAACAAGAGCAGACAAACTACGCCTTTTTAATGCAACACGATACAAATAGTTTTGTACAGTATGAGGCAACACAAAATTTTGCTTTGCAAACGATGAATAAAATGCTAGCAGGTCAAGAGATAGATGATGAGTTTATAGTAGCTTATGGACATCTATTGGATCTTGATGTAGATTTGTTATATAAAGCGTATTTACTTGAGTTACCCTCTATAAGTGCGCTTATGCAGATGCAGGAAAAAATTGATTTTAAACTTATATATGATGTAAAAGAGAGACTTTTAAATAAAATTGTGTATACATATAAAGAAAAACTTTTAGCAATATACAGTGCAAATCATTTTCCTCTCTCAGACAGACTTGAAGCGAATGATATTGCACAAAGGGCTATTAAAAACAGAGTGCTTAAAATTCTTTCTGCCACTAAAGATGAGGAAGTGGCAGAAATGGCAAAAAAACAGTATGAAGAGTCTGTAACAATGACAGATAGAGTTGTGGCTCTTGATATATTAGAAAATATTCACTCTGCGTTTGCAGATGAAGCATTAGCAGATTTTTATGAAAGATATAAAGATGAAACACTGGTTATGAATAAATACTTTGCCATTATAGCTTCAGCGGATAAAGAAGAACTTTTAGAGAGAGTAGAGAGAATGCAACTCGATAAAGTATATGATGAGAAAGTTCCAAATCTTGTGCGTTCACTTATTGGCTCATTTTCTCGTAACCATAAACACTTTCATAAAGAGGATGGAAGTGGATATAAATTTTTAGCAGATAAGATTATTGAGATAGATAAAATCAACCCACAGATGGCTTCTGGGCTTGCTGGAGCGTTTAAAATTTATGATAAGTTGTTAGATTCAAATAAAAAACTTGTAAAAAAAGAGTTAGAGCGTGTAGTTTCTACACATAATTTATCAAATAATACATACGAAATTATTAATAAAATTTTAACAAATAGCTAAAAAAATGATTTAATCCTAACACAAGTCCCTATAATAAGCTGATATAAATCTAACTTATAAAACACATTTTAAAATTTAATGAATTAATGTGATGAAATTTTAATATAATTTTGATAAAGTTATCTATAACTTAAATCGAGAGGAAAATTATATGGCAAGATTAGTTGTATTAGGTGGTGGTGTTGCTGGTCATACAACAGCTACATTCGCTGCAAAATGGTTAGGTTCGCAACATGAAGTTGTGGTAGTTACTCCAAATGCAAAGTGGAACTGGATTCCATCGAACATTTGGGTTGGTGTTGGTCAAATGACAAAAGAGGAAGTTACTTTTGATTTAGCTCCTGTATATGCTAAAGCTGGTATTACATACCATCAAGCAAAAGCAGTTTCAATTAATCCAGAGGGAAGTGATTCTAGTGAAAAACCTTTTGTGACAATTGAATATACACAAGAGGGTAAAGCTGGAGAAACAGAAGTAGTTGAGTATGATTACCTAGTAAATGCTACTGGTCCAAAACTGAACTTCGATGCTACACCAGGTCTTGGTGATGGTAATGGTCAGTTAGGTGAGAACACAGTTTCTGTTTGTACTGCAGACCATGCAGTTCATGCTTCTCATAAGCTTGCAGAAGCTGTTGAAAAGATGAAAGGCGGAACTCGTCAAAAATTCTTAGTTGGTACTGGTCATGGTATGTGTACATGTCAAGGTGCTGCGTTTGAGTATATCTTTAACATTGAAAATGAACTAAGAAAAGCTGGTGTTCGTGATATGGCAGATGTAAAATGGATTTCAAATGAATCATTTTTAGGTGACTTCGGTATGGGTGGACTTCATATGAAAGTTGGCGGATATGTAGTATCTTCTAAACTTTTTGCTGAATCACTCTATGCTGAGCGTAGTATTGATTGGTTAATTGGTGCACACACTTCTAAAGTAGAAAATGGTAAGGTAGAGTATGAGCTTCTTGATGGAAGTAAAGGCGAAGAAGAATTTGACTTTGCTATGCTTATTCCACCATTTGCAGGTGTTGGCTTAAAAGCTTACGACAAAGCTGGTGAAGATATTACAGGTACAGTTTTCGCTCCAAACGGATTTATGAAAGTTGATGCTGATTATACTGCTAAGCCTTATGCAGAGTGGAAAGCGAGTGACTGGCCAAGAACATACCAAAATCCTACATACTCAAATATGTTTGCAGCTGGTATTGCTTTTGCCCCACCACATCTTATTTCTAAACCAATGAAGTCTCCAAATGGAACTCCTATTAACCCGACTCCTCCAAGAACTGGTATGCCTTCTGGTATTATTGGTAAAGCAGTTGCACACTCTGTATGTGACTTGATGACAAAAGGTGAAAATGCTCATTTACATGAAGCTTCTATGGCTGAAATGGGTGCTGCTTGTGTTGCTTCTGCAGGTAAAGGTGTATTTACTGGTACTGCTGCAGCTATGACTGTTTATCCTGTTGTTCCAGATTTTGAAAAATATCCAGGAACTGGTCGTGATACAGATTACACTTTTGGTGAAATCGGTCTTGCTGGACACTGGATTAAACATATTTTACATTTCTTGTTTATCTATAAAGCTAAACTAAATCCAGGCTGGACTTTAATTCCAGAATAAAAATAAAAAGGGAGATATATTATGAAAGAAGAAGAATTAAATTTTGAAAAAGAACAATTTAGTTTAACAATGATACCAGGTAAATTTGCTCGTTCGATGAGAACTTGTCTGATTTGGCAATTTATTAGATTTGTCATTATTAATGTAAAGATGATTATTGTGGTTGGAAAAAGTCACTAGTTAATTATTTTATGTTGTGAAAGTTTTACTTTCGCAACACTGCAATTCCCTTACAAAAAGGTCTCTTATGGTTCGTACTATTATCCAATATCCCACGCCTTTAAGTGTAGAATATGCAACTGATGTAAGAGTGTTTGATACAGAACTGTTTTCCTTGATAGAAGATCTTAAAGATACTATGAATGAAAACCATTTAGATGGACTTGCCGCTTACCAGATAGGTAGTTATTTTAATGTAGTAGTCATTAAAGACAATGATGCTTTTATAGAGATAATAAATCCTCGTCTTATTGGACATAGTGGTAGTGTTGAGGGTGAAGAGACTACTGCTTACTATCCAAATAAAAGTGCAAACATTAAGCGTTTTGAGAGTGTTAGCATTGTCTATCAAGATAGAAATGGCGAAGACCAGACACTTAAAGCAAGTGATGATTTGGCAATTTTACTTCAAAGAAAGATTGACTATACTTTTGGTGCAACCTTTGTCCATAAAATGTCAAAAGTAGAGAAAGAACGATTTGAAAAAGGTATAGCTCAAAAGAGTAGCGCTACTTTGGAAACTCAGACACAGGGTGACTACTGCCCGCGTACATTTAAAAGAGATAAAATCCTCCTCGTCTCCAATCTCCTTACAGTGTTAATTGCTCTGTTATTTGTAAGTTCATTTTTTATTCAAAATAGCGCAAGCTTATGGAACTTCCAAGTTTATAGCGCATTAGCTGTAGTGGGCTTAGATATTTTCTATTTCTTTTATGCTCAGTATGAGGGAAAAAAATATGTTTCGTGTGATAGTTGTCAACTTGGAAATATTATAGGAACTGTAACTGTCTCTCTTTTTAGACTTTGTGTTATTATGCTACTTTCGTATTACTTTATTGGGTAAAGTATAATGCAGAACAAAACTCCTATTCTATTCGCATCACAAAATATTTTTTTAGAAAATAAATTTGGCATTGTGCATCAATGGGTTGAGTATCACTCCCCAAAGAGCATTTTACAAGAGCACAATATTGATGAAGAGTATTTTATTCAAAATTATGCAAATGGTGTTTTTGATTATTTTATGGGTGTTATTTCTGGAAAAACTACTATAGGTAACTGTCCTGTAATGCAGGAACTTTTAGTCTATTTGAAGTATCGTGAAATAAGCGCAGATGAACTTTTTGAACTTTGTAGTCATTTTAGACATTCTATGCTTGATTTTTCCTACGACGGTAATCTTAATTCAAAACAGATTTTTGAAGAGATCTCTTATATCTTTGATAAAAATTTCCGTGGAATTTTGAAATTTTATACAGATGCAATTTTTCAAAAACTCATTGATGCCCGACAAGAAGCACTGCTTGCATCTCAGGCAAAAGAGTACTTTCTTTCAAATATGTCACATGAAATTAGAACGCCTTTAAATGCTATTTTAGGCTTTGTCAATTTGCTCATAAATGAAGATATATCTAAAAAGCATAGAAATTATCTCAATATAATTTTAAATAGTGGTGAAAATTTACTGAGTATTATTAATGATATTTTAGACTTTTCAAAACTTAGAAGTGGTGAATTTACAATAGAACCTAAGGTCTTTTCTCTACATGAAGAGTTAAGCCATACAATGGAGCTTTTTGTTGCAAGTGCAAATTCTAAAGATATAACTATTCTCTCTTTTATAAATCCTAATATTCCAAAAGAGCTTTTTGGCGATATTTTAAGAATTAAGCAAATTCTCTCTAACTTTTTAAGTAATGCCATCAAGTTTACTTCAGAGAGTGGTGTTATAGTTGTTGAAGCAGAGTGTAACGATGGGTATCTTAAAATAAATGTTACAGATAGCGGTATAGGTATTAGTGCAGCGGAACTGACGCATATTTTTGAAGCTTTTGCTCAGGCTCAAGAGCATGTTGAGTACAATAAAAATGGAACGGGTTTAGGTCTTTCCATCTCTAATCAGCTTGCAAAACTTATGGGTGGTAATGTTGGTGCAACTTCTGTAGTAGGTGAGGGGAGTACATTTTATGTTGAAATCCCCATTGAAGTGGTAAGCAATGAATGTAATATTGTTGAAGATATAAAAACATATCAAGAGTTGAAAATGGCGATTTATGCTAAAGATATGCAGCTTAGTGTGAAGCATAAATCATTTATTAAATATGCTGAAGTTTTTGGAATGCAACTTGAGATTGTTGATACATTAGAAAGTAAGTGCGACATTTTCATTTTTGTACATGAAGAGCAGGACGCTGCGTTTGTGCAAAAAGTGCTAGCATCTAAAAAGCGTAGTATAGCGTTGATGAGTAGAGAGTATGATGTTTATGACAAATACCAAAGCATAAATTCTATCTGTTTTCCTCTGTACTGCTCTAAGATTCATAAAGCTTTTGATGAGTTGATAAATCCGCGTAATAATGCGGATTATGATAAAAAAATTACAAATAAATTCAAAGGTCATATTCTTATTGCTGAGGATAATGAAGCAAATCAAGAGTTGATTAAAATTATTTTGACAAAGTATGGTTTAACTTTTGATGTAGCAAATAATGGACTCGCTGCGTTTGAACTCTATAAAACAAATAAATATGATTTGATTTTGATGGATGAACAGATGCCTGTAATGGATGGAATAGAATCGGTCAGTAAAATAATAGAGTACGAAGAGTTACATGGCTTGCGACACACGCCAATTTCCGCACTTACTGCAAATGTTATAAAAGGAGCAAAAGAGCGAGGGTTACTAAGTGGATTCGATGCTTTTTTGGGTAAACCTGTCATACTTAAAGAGCTTGAGCGTCTCTTTATGTCTTATGTAAAACTTGACTCCTTTAGTATTGACAACGATGCAAAAGATGATGATAGCCTGCAAAATAGCGTTATATCTGGACTAGATACACAAAAACTTTGCAAAGAGTTAATGCTTAGTAATGATGAACTGGTGATGCTTTTAACGCTCTTTCTTAAAAAGA
>NZ_JALUKE010000226.1 GCF_027056685.1 Sulfurimonas sp. | reverse complement strand
ATTAAGCAGGTTTACTTTTTGGTCTAAAATTATTAAATAACTATAGGCATTTTTAAAATCTTGTATATCTATAAAATGTTTGATTTCTCTTGCTAAATCGTAAAGCTTATGCATAAAAATTACTATTTCACCCTCTCTCTCAAATGCACATGCTTTCATAAGCAGTTTAAAATCAAGTGATTCTATCCATCTGTTTGACTCAGAATTTTCATACATCAATTCGGGAACATTTTGAAAGTCATTCGCAAGAAATTCTAAAAAATCCTTATACCATCTATTATGAGACATAATATCCATCTCAATATTTATAGCATCTATTCTTTCATAGGTAAAGTTTAATGTATCTTTTGCAGAAGCTTGCAGATAGCCTTTGCTCAAACCCTGAATAAGCTTATTCATTCGTACTATAAATGCATCATCATCGTACTCTATAATTTGGTGATGAATAGCATAAAGAATGTCCTCTTTTAATTTTTCGAGTGTGTCAATCCATAAGAATGCTGGTACACGATATTTATTATAAAGAGTTGCACCTGAAATACTAAAATGCTCCAAAAGTTCTGTACTCTGTAGAGTTAGTGCGCTATCCATCTCTTCATGTATTTTTTGCAAAATACTTTTTATAGCTTCTCTTGATGTAATGAATGGACCAATTCCAATATTTTGTATTGCTTCTTCAATGAAGTTTTTGAAAAGTTCATCAATGACTTCTTCGATTTTTTTCATAACATACTCCTAAAAATCACTTAATATCTAAAGAGGGCTCATCAATATAAAAGCCTTGTGAATAGTCTATGCCCAAATCAATAACTTTATCCATCACTACGCTTGAATGTACATACTCTGCAATAGTTTTCATCCCAAGTTTTTTGGCAAAATTCACAATGGTTTCTACTACAATCATAGATGATTCATTAACATCAATATTTTCAATAAGTGTACCATCCAATTTAATATAATCTGCTTCAATTTTCACAAGATATGAAAAATTTGAATACCCACTTCCAAAATCATCTATGGCAATTTGCGCACCATAGCGTCTTACTTCAGAAATAAATCTATCTACTTTTTTAAAGTCTTGTATTGCTTCACTCTCAAGTATCTCAAATGTAACACGAGAAGATGCCTTTGAATCATGCAATGTTTGCATAATAAAATGAAACATTTCACTGCTCATAATATCTTCAATTGAGAGATTAATACTAAATTCATAGTGACTATTTTCAAAAAAATCAAAAGATTTTCTAATAATACATTTCGTTACCTCATTATAAGCCTTAATATTTTTTGCAATAGGTATAAAAACAGCAGGAGATATAATTTTTTCATTTGAATCTATCATTCTTGCCAGACATTCATACTTAACAACTTTGCCATTTTTATTGTCCAAAATAGCTTGATAATATGGCACAATCTTATCGTTTTCAACTGCCTCTCTGACAATGTGCGAAAAACTTAAATTACGACTATATTCATCTTCAAAATGCATTCTATCTTCATATATCCAGTAACGCACGCCCTTTTGTCTTGCATACATCAATGCCATTGAAACTTTTGAAAAAACATTGTTGTTATCTCGTATGGATGTTGATCCTAGGGTAAAATCTATATATATTTGTGCTTCTCTATACATAACATCTATTTTAGAGATTTTTTCATATACCTCTTCAATATACTTTTTTAGAGCATAAAAACCTAAATTATGATCCAATGTAATAGCATATTCAGCACCAGAGAGTCTATATACTTTATTATCTTCTAAGACCTCTTTTAAGTATTTTCCTACAGTCTCTAAAACATAATCACCTACTATAAATCCATAAAAAGTATTTATTTTTTGAAAATTATCAATTTTAAGTAGAATCAGTCCTGGATTATCCAGTTCTTCCAAATCTTTTCGTAGTTGATACAAATTTGGAAGTTGTGTTAAATGATCAGTAAAATATTTTTTAAATAACTCAGACCGATAATCATCTATACAATCAATTTTTTCTGAATTATCAAGATATAACTCTTTTAATACTTCATCACTAATGTCATCAATATCTTCGATTTTTATAGAAAAAAGGTTCACTGATGTTGCAATTTTATCATCATGTTTTAAAAAAACTATTTTCGCTTCCGGATAGATATGTATCAAATCTTTATAGAGGGTTTGTACAAGAACTGTATTGTGCAAATAAGAGACAATATGGATTAATAATTTTTCATATTTTCCCTTTTGAATATCCCGAACAATTGATGGCACTTCTGCTGAAGATTTTAAAACAAAGTTTTTAATTTCTAAAATATTTTTTTGCATATAACTCCTAATCCTTTAGGTAGCTGTATAATAACATATTTTTCTCATAAAGTGTAGTTTAACCACATTTTAATTATACTCTCAATATATTTTAAAACTTGGTGGTTTTCTTGAAATCTTATCAGAATCTTGTTTTATTGCAAAATCTCTACAGACTCAAAGCTACAGGCTTTGAATACATCGACCATTTTGATCTAAATATGAGACAAAGTGATGAAGTTCCTAGTAGTTTATCACAATTATCACATGACATCACATCGTGTCACTTATGCGATTTGAGTAAATCTAGATCTCAAAGTATGAGTGGTTTTGGAAGTGAAAATGCAGAGTTATTTATTGTTGATTATATTGTCTCACAAGCACAAGATTCTACAAATTCTTACTACAATGCAAGATCTGGAGAAACCCTTAAAAAAATGATAGAAAATGTGGTAAAAATTGATGTAAAAGATGCCTATCTTACCCACGCAATCAAATGTAAACCACTCCAATCTAATAGGCCATCCCCATCAGAATGGAACTCATGTAAAAACTATCTTTTTTCACAAATTGAGTTTATAAAGCCAAAGGTCATCGTCACTTTAGGTCCAGAGGCTTACAGCCATCTCACAGGAGATAATGAAAATTTTGAAAATGTACGCGGACATGTCATAGACTACAAAAACTACAAACTCATACCAATTTATCATCCACAATATCTACTACGAAATCCAGAGTTAAAAAAGATAACTATGAATGATTTAAAAACCATTAAAAGCTGCCTTGTTTAATCCACCTCAACCCTACTCGTCCCATCTCCATTAGGAACAACCCTTATCTGCAGAGGTATGCGTTCTTTTAACGCCTTTACATGAGAAATGACTCCCACCATTTTACCACTTGTTTGCAAAAGGTTGAGTGCATTGAGTGCAGTCTCTAAACTCTCGGTATCAAGCGTTCCAAAGCCCTCATCTAAAAAGAGAGAATCTATGGCTATTTTTTGACTTGCTAGCTCTGAGAGACCCAGTGCAAGAGCTAGACTCACTATAAAACTCTCTCCACCAGAGAGTGTGCTTACAGGTCGTTCTACATTTCCTTGGTAGCTGTCTACTATTTCAAGTTCTAAGAGTTTTTCTTGGTTTCTAGCCAAAGTGTAGCGAGGACTCAATACCTCTAAATGCTGATTTGCCAAACTTATAAGCTGATCGAGCGTAATGCCTTGTGCAAACTTTTTAAACTTTGTTCCATCAGCAGAGCCTACAAGTTCATTAAGTTTTACCCACACTCCAAAGGCCTCTTTTTTCTCTTGCAATGCTGCTATGCGTTTTTGAAATCTATTGCTATTTTCTTGGTTTAACTCTAGCTCTTTTTTACTGCTTCCTATGCTCTCTTGCAAAGCATCTGCTTTTTGAGTTAAAAGTGCTAGCAATATTTCAAGCTCTTTTACTGTTCTTTGCGTAAGAGGTTCTTTTTTATGCTCTTGAAGTTGATGCTCCGTCTCCTTATAAAGTGTTTGTATCTCTTTATATCTATTTTCTATATCATTACAAAACTTTGTAAGTTCTTCTCGCTCTTGAGTCTCAAGCATTGCACTCTTAAGTTCTTCTTCATCAGAAAAACCATTCTGCTCATAAAGTTCTTCAAGCGATTTTTTTAACACTTCAAGCTTTGCACTCTCCTCTTCTATTTGCAACTCTAAACTTTTTTTAGCCTCTTGACGCTCTTGTTTTTTAATCGTAAGTGTATGTAACGCAGCTCTAGACTCCTGTTCCTCTTTTTGTGCCGCTTTGTATTTTGTAGAGACTTCTTGCTCATATACATCTAAATCAGCTACATTAAGAACCTCCACCCGTTTTGCAACAAAAGCGTTTATATTCTCCTGCAATGCTTTTATACTATTTTGTAGCACTTCTATCTCTTTAGTAAATAACCTTAGCTGCGTTTGACTCTCCCCTTTTTGCACATTACAGACATTCAGCTCTTTTTCTAACTTTTTCAAAGCCTCTACATTTTCTACATACCTATTTTTAGATTCTATAAGCTCTTGGTACTTCTCATCTATCTCTGTATCATTCACATCAAAAGAGTGTTTTTCAAAAAGTTCTCTTTGCTCTTGTATCTCTTTATCAATGTTTTCAATCTCTAACTCTCTCTTTTGAACTTCTGAACTCTTTAAAGCCAAAAGAAGTTCTAGTTCTTGCAAATCCTTCTCTTTTGCTTGCAACTCTTTGAGCTCTTTTTGTAACATCTCTTTTGTTGCATTCACACTAACACTCTTTATTGTCTTAGCGTATGGATGTTCTGTTGCTCCACAAAGAAAACAGGCTTCACCCGCTACAAGGAGTTCACGATCTGCTTCATACTTTTTGAGGAGTTGTTCTCTCTCTAGTTTTTCACGCAGTGTCTCTATATGTCGTTTTATCTCTTCTATATGCTCAATAGAGATCTTTTGTCTCTCTTTCAATGATTTTATAAGAACCCTACTCTTATCATTCTCTTGAATATCACTCTCTTTTTTATTAAGAAGTTTTCTATATATTTTAATATTTTGTTCTATTATGCCAAGTGTCGTAAATAGCTCTTCATCTTTTCTATGTTTTTGTAAATATTCATTTTTCATCGCTATCTGCGTTTGAATATCTTCTTGCTTTTGTAAATGCAACACAAAACTCTTTTTTGCTTTTTGCAAAGCTTCTTCTTTACTTTGAAGCAACTTCTCTTCTTTGACAAGCCTTATGCGGTTCTCCTCTTCTTTCGTCTTTATCTCACGAGCAGCTTTTATCTTCTCTACTGCAACACTATACTCACGCTCCTCTTTTTCAAACATCTCTTGTATGTTTACATATTTAGCACTACTCTTTTGTAGCTCCTCATCTAAAAGAGTAAGTTCATCTGCAAGTTTTACGCTCTTACTTCTACTAGCTTGCAGACTCTCATGAAGTTGCTTATACGATGAAAAAGTGCCAAAAACATTCAATGCCCGTTGTGCTAAAGATAATCTTTCAAATGAACCTCTATTTTCTTCTTTTTCCTTTATTACTTCAGCTAGCATACTTTCATATTTTTTAATATTACTTTGGAGTTCCACAAGCCTATGTGACCAATGAAGTGCCCTATTTAGTTTATGAAGCTCTTTGTCATTTTCTATTTTTTTAGCAATGTTTTCATCAAGCTCTTTTTGCTTTTGTGCAACGACCTCTTTATCTAGCAGTTCAATCGAGTCCAAAACCCTCTGCTCACCATCCATCTCTTGTTGCAAAAGACGATGCTTATCAAAAACAGCTTTTGAGATCTCTGCATATATTTGTGTTCCTGTTATCTTCTCAAGTAAAACAGATCGCTCTTTTTCATCTGCTTTTAAAAAAGCATCAAAACTCCCTTGAGCAAGAAGCATAGACTGTGTAAAACGAGAAAAATCAAGCCCTGAAAGTTCCTCTATCTTTTTTGGAACTTCTCTTGATTTAAGTGGTAAAATCTTATCTTCCTGTAAATCTACAAGCTCCATAGTAGCACTCTGAAATGCTCCATCATGCTTTTTTCTCGCGCGTCTTTGTTTCCATGAAGAGCGATACACCCTCCCCTTTATCTCAAACTCCACTTCACAGTAGGCTTCACCACAGTTTTTTGACATCAAATCATTTGGATTTTTCAGTCTTGCTGTTCGCCCATACAAAGCACATGAGATGATGTCAAGCAGCGTACTCTTTCCAGAACCCGTAGGACCTGTAATGGCAAAAAGTGCATTCTCTTGTGTGAGTTGCGCAAAATCAATCTCCGTCTTTCCTTTTAGTGAGTTAATATTTAGCGATTTCAGAGAGAGAATTTTCATGCGTTTTGTACCTCTGCAACAATATTTTTAAAGTTTTTAATAAGCTCATTTCGTAATGCTTCATCTTGCAATTCATCTTTTTCCAGACGCTTCTCAAACAAATCAAGAGGGGTAAGCTCATCCAAGCTTATGACCTTAAAATCTTCTCTATGCAGAGCCTGCTCACTCTTGTCTATTTTCACCGCTAAAAGTGTCAACCCCAACTCTTCGGCTTTCTCTCGTATGACTTGATTTGCATAAAAAGGGTTTTCATCATTGACATGCACCTCTATCCAACTCTCTTTATCTTTGACTGCGTTTAACTCTTCTAAAATTGTACTCGTATTCCCACAAAGCACTAAAAGAGGTCGATAGAGCGGTATATTTACTTCACGCACACTCGGAGTTTTCCCACTAAATGTGATAATGTTTACCTTTTTTTCAGATGATGCTTCACTAAAACTCAGCGGAATTGGCGAACCGGAGTAGCGTACATGATCAGAACCAACTTTTTGATTACTATGCAGATGTCCTAAAGCTACATAATCAAACTTCTCTCTTAAAAAATTACTATCTAAATCAAGCGTTGTACCTATGTATATTTCACGCTCAGATTCACTTGTTTTTGCACCTACAGTTGTGAGATGCCCTGTAGCAATAATGGGTACATCATTCGTTTTTGCAACAGCCAATGCCTCTTTGTAAACGCAGTTGTAATGCTCTTTAATTCCCTGCGTTAAAGCGTTCTCTTTTTCACTCATGCTTTGAGCATCAAGTGACTTACGCACTACATAGTCGCGTAAAAAAGGAACAGCACAAACAATTCCACTGAGTCTCTCTTGCTCATATATGAGAATAACTTCCTCTTCATCCGCATCACCACTTGTTATAAGATGAATATTAAGCGCTTTTAGAAGCTGTTTTGGGGCTTTTAGTGTGGCAATAGAATCGTGATTTCCTGCTGTTATGATGATATTTTCACATGATGAGTGAGAGAGTTTTGTAAGAAAATTGTAGTAGAGTTCAAGCGCATAGTTTGGTGGCGTACCTGTGTCAAAAATATCTCCAGCGACAATAAGTACACTGATCTCTTCCTTCTCTATAAGTTCAAGAAGCCAAGTTAAAAATGCCTGATGCTCCTCTTCTCTACTTTTTCCCATAAAACTTTGACCTAGATGCCAATCTGATGTGTGTAATATTTTCAAGCACTACCTTTTTTAAATATTTAGCTTTATACTAATACCAATCCCAACTAATTAGTTGGGATTGGTATAACATTATATTTTAAAATACTTTGCAATAGTTAAAATTTTTATACTCTTATTAAATTCAATCCGATATAATGCCACTTATGAAATTATCTATAAAATTATTACTACTTTTTTTTACTCCTTCTATTATGTTTGCACAAAGCTTTATGATTTCACCAATACCACTACCAAAAACTTATATTGAAAATCTTGATCCTTATGAGTGTAATGATATGTGTCTTCAAGATTTTCTTGACAAGGGGATGATATTCTCTTTTATGGCACATGCCGATCATAAACTTAACAACAAAGCACTCGATGACATTAGAAAAATGAATGTCTCTGTCCTTAATTTAGGAGCTTTTAACAGTCGTGGTGATTTAAATATAGCTATGCTGCTACCATACAATAAAATAGGAAAGTATGCTGCATCTACCACAAACGCAGTTTTTTCCTACCTAATGACAAAAAGTAACTCTTTTTCACTCAAAAGTTACAAAATTGAGAGCGAAAATATTGGTGATATAGAGGCTGCGTTTAGAAAAATTAAAGCAGATGGTTATGATTATGTCATAGCACCTTTGACAAAAAAAGGCGTTGATAATGTCATTGCTATAGATCCAAATCTAAATATTTACTTTCCAACTATTAACAAAAATGATGTCAATTCTACTTCACCCTATCTCTATTTTGGTGGTATCAACTACAAACAGCAGAGTAAACTTCTTCTAAAAGAGGCTGTTTCTCCTCTCGTTATTTTTTCTGATAGATCACATACAGGAAAAGAGCTGGCTACATACCAAAAAGAGGAATTTTTACATCCAACCATAGATGTAAATGAAAGTATGTCTTATGCAGATGAAGTGAGTGTCTATAATATGCAAGCAGATACAAGTGAAAATGCTTTACCAGAAGATGAAAATCTTAGTGACGAGAAACACGTCATCAATTACACAATTTCAAGAAGAACGACAAATTTGGAACGCTATCTCAAAGATAATGAAAAGATAAACGATGCCTCATTTTTTATAAATACACCTGTCATTAAAACAGGAATGATTATGTCACAGCTAACACTTTATGATACAAATACGACAAATATTCTCTCAACACAAATAAATTATGATCCTCTTATTTTGTCTATGACACAATATAGAGATAGAAAAAAGATGATAATAGCAAACTCAATTACGCAAGAGAACAATGTCCTTATAGAAGCAAATTCACTCCTACACAACGACATTGTTTATGACTGGATAAATTACTCTACAACCATAGGAATAGACTACTTTTACAAATTAATTACAGGTGAGCCTAGAGAGTATAAAATTCCAATGCAAGAGAATCAAATTCAGTATAATATAGAACTTATTAGACCAGGTCTCTCGAAGTTTTCCAAATATTAAGCTTTTTTTAGAAGTAGTATAAGAAACATCAAACTCATACCTGCTTCACTAAAAAGCATTGCACTCTCAAAACCATATAGTTGCCAAATATAGCCTATGGCTAAAGCACCTAAAGCGGTTGAGATAGCAACACCACCATAAAAAACACCAAACACAAAACCTTTTGATGAGGCGTAAGCAGATATGTAACTTCTCACTGCGTTTAGACTAAAAATAGTAAATAACCCAAGCGATGTAAACGCAGCCCATAACTCTACATCCATCAAAGAAACCGATAATAATCCAAAAACAAATGCAAGTTGCAAAGTACGAATAACACCTATTTTATCACTCAAATAACCGCTGTAATAACTCGACAAACTCTGAATTGCAGTGAGTAACATTACAAATAGAGGAATAGTACTCAGAGCATAACCATCTGTTTTTGCCTTTAAAATAAAAAACTGGTCACTCATAATAAAAAAGACAAATATAAAGTAGATAATCAAGATTGGTAAAAGTTTATAATCTACTGCGTTTAACACACCACTCTCTTTCTTCTTTTTTTTCGGTGCATCTTTGACAAAAAAGAGTGCAATAAAAGTAGCAATAAGTCCTGGAATAATTGTTAATTCAAATATAGTACGAATGGAATGTTCATCTTTGGATATAAACATAAAAATAAGAAAGATAATAAGCGCCCCACTTAACTCCCCTGAAATATCCATCATCTTATGAAAACCAAAAGTTTTGCCATGGGAATTGTTTTTTACATAACTGCTAATAAGCGAATCTTTTGAAGCACTTCTCACCGCTTTTCCCATTCTCTCAACACCACGCAAAAGGGCAACACTGGTAAATGTAGTTGAAAATGCCAACAATGGCTTTGAAACAGCAGAAATAAAATACCCACTCACAACAAATGGTTTTACTATTTGATACTTATCACTCAAATAACCAAAAAGTATGCGAAAAGCATAGGAAATAAAAGTAGAAATAGCAATGATAATACCGAGCTTATCCACACCCTCATGTAAAACATAGATGACAAATATAGGCAACAGTGTTGTAATCATATTTGATGCCATATCTGTAAAAAAACTCACCCAGCCAAGATAGATGACATTTTTATCAATATTTTTCATAATACCTACTCTTCAAAAAGAGATAAAATCATATCTTTAGTCTCTTTATTCATCTTCTGTATCTTTGCATAAAAGTTAATATGCACAAGCAATATTTCCAACTCAAATATTTTCTCATCATCTCTAAAAATAGTCTGTTTAAGCGTAAAAGAAGCAGCTTTCATCTCTATAAGCTGCGTTTGAATATCTAACATATCTCCAAGTTTTGCACTCTTAAAAAAATCAGCATTCACCTTACGAGCCACAAAATGTCCATCTTCTAAAACAGGATTTTTACTGCGTTTAAAAAAGGCTTCAGAACGTGCCCTTTCGCAAAAATTGAGGTAGTTTGAGTGGTACACAACACCACCTACATCGGTATCTTCGTAATAAACTCGTATCTGCACTCTATTGCTCCTTATTTCTTGCATTAACAGTTTAATACATACAAAAAAACTAATTAAATTGAAATATTATTTTATAAACGCAACAACTTCTTCAAAAGGACGTCTTATCTGCGCTGGTTGTTCATTTAAACGGTAGCCAAAAGGAAGCACCAAAGAGAGTTGAAATTTCGTTGTATCTAGCTCTAAAAGCTCTTCTACCTGCTTCTTATCAAATCCCTCAATGGGACAAGAGTCTATGCCTATAAACGCAGCAGCATTCATCATATTTGCTACTGCAAGGTAAGTCTGTTTTGAAGTCCATGCATAAATTTTTTCATCACTGCTAAGTGTATCTTTTAAGTGCCCTGCATAAAGGTTCATATACATATCTAAACTCTCTTGTGGCATTTGACGTCTTGCAAATCGTTTTTCTACTTCACCAGATGCCACTTTCACACTTTCAATACCAGCTAGAACTATTACAAGGTGAGAACAACTTGTAATCTGCGCTTGATTCCAGCAAGAGTGTCGTAACTTTGCTTTTAGCTCTTCATTTGTAATTACCAAAAACTTCCACGCTTCCATACCAAAAGAGGATGGGGATTTTCTTGCAACTTCTAAGATATAAAGCATATCTTTATCAGAAATCTTTTTACTCTCATCAAACATCTTGCAAGCATGCCTAAAATTCATCGTTTTCATACATTCATTCTCTAACATTTTATGCTCCATCTTTTAATCTAAATATTTAATAGAATCTATAAGCTTTTGAGATAAAACATATTTTTTTGAACAAACCTCTTCTATCTCTATAAATGAAAGCTCACCCTTGTTATATATAACAACTTTGTTTGAATCTTTATGTGCAAGCAAATAATCTACAGCAGCTATGGTAAAGTCAAATGCCATAAGACGGTCATATACAGTAGGATTACCCCCTCTTTGAATATGACCGAGTATGCTCACTCTTGTCTCAAGCCCAAGCTCTTTTTCAATCCAGTCATGAATTTCTGAACTTTTATTTGTTCCCTCTGCGACAATGGCAAGGACATATCTTCTGCCATTGTCAATTTCAGCTTTCAGTCGTTTTTGCACATTCTCTTTATCAAATTCCACTTCAGGAATAACACAAATTTCTGCACCACTCACTACGGCTGAGACAGCAGCAAGATAACCACATTCTCGTCCCATTACCTCAACAATAAACGCACGATTAAAAGAAGATGCTGTATCACGGATTTTATCTATGGCATCACGAATAACATTTAAAGAGGTATCGACACCTAGACAATATTCACTCCCATAAATATCATTGTCAATCGTGGAGGGAATACCCACAAAATTTATGGAAAACTCAGAGCTAAAAACTTCCATAGCTCGAAAAGAACCATCACCACCAAGAACTACTATACCATCTATATCGAGTGCTTTTAAGTTTTCATAGGCCTGTTTTCTATATTTGTGTTCATAAAATCTTTTGGAGCGTGAAGAGCGAATGATAGTACCACCAAGATGTACAATACCTGCAACATCTTTGTAAGAGGCTTCTTTTATATTGTTATCTATGAGTCCTTCAAGACCATCATAAATAAAGTAGCTTTTTTCACCTTTGTCGTAGACATAATCAACAAATTTTTTAATGGCAGGATTCATGCCGGGAGCATCACCTCCTGAACAAATAATAGCTAATGACATAAATCCTCTCCTCTTTATATAAAGTTTTTAGTTGTTTCCGACAAAGACACACATATCTACAAGTCTTGAACTATATCCCCACTCATTGTCATACCATGCTAGAACTTTTACAGTTTTACCATCGACAACGCTTGTCATATCTGGTACATAAGTTGAGCTATATGTAGAACCAATAAAATCACTAGATACTCTTTTGTCATAATCAACTTCTAAAAGACCAGCAAAGTTTGTTTTTGAAGCTTTCTCAAACGCAGCGTTAATATCTTCAACTGTTACATCTTTTTTCAAGTTTACAGTTAAGTCAACTACAGAAACATCAGGAGTAGGAACACGCATAGCGTAGCCGTTAAGCTTCCCTTTTAGCTGAGGCATAACAAGAGCCATAGCCTTTGCAGCTCCCGTTGTTGTAGGAATAAGATTAACCGCCGCTGCACGCGCACGACGCATATCTTTATTATGTTTTACATCTAAAATATTTTGATCATTTGTATAAGAGTGTATAGTTGTCATCAAACCATTTTCAATTCCAAACTCATCATCTAAAATCTTACAAAGAGGAGCAAGTCCATTTGTTGTACAACTTGCGTTTGAGATAATTGCCTCGCCTTTATAATCATCAGTGTTAATATTTATAACATAAGTAGGAGTATCATCTTTTGCAGGAGCACTCATTACAACTTTTTTCACACCATCTTTGAGGTAAGCCTTTGCTTTTTGGGTCGTTAAAAATACACCCGTACACTCTATAACAACTTCTGCACCTGCTTTACCAAACTCAAGTTCTTCAGGGTTACGAGTAGAACTCATAGCAACAGTTTTACCATTAATCATAATTGTTTTTTCATCAAGAACTTTTGCATCGACACCGCTATGTACACTGTCATATTTAAAAAGGTACTCAAGCATATCTGGTTTTGCAGTAGTATTAATCGCTACAAGTTCAATGTCATCTCTACTTGTAACAATCTTTGCTACAATCATTCCTATTCTACCAGTCCCATTTATTGCCACTTTTACAGCCATATTCCAATCCTTTTTAATTTACTCTATTTTATTAATGACATTGTATTTTTTTTCATATTAAAACATCATTTAATTTGCAATATTTATCACTCTTTCATCATTGAATCTAACTGCACAAAGAGTTCAAGTGAAGCTTTTTCTGCATCTTTAAAGAGTGCAATAATTTCATCTATCTCTTTACTTTGAAGTTTGCTCATAGCCTTTGCAATATCATCATGAACCCTTTTATGTGGTGCTTGAATTGCTTTAAAGTTACTACTTAATCCAAAATGACTTTTTCCCTCTTTTGCATACCATTTTCCAAACATACAACTCTCTTGGTCTGTAAGCTCAAAGTTTAACTTTCCTTCAAGCATAGAAGAATAGGCATGATTTTTATATACCATATGGTCAAGTTTAGCCATATTCGCGAAAAGTTCATGACCAATGATTTCATTATCTCTTGTAATGATTTTACTATTTTCAATTAACTGCGCAAGGGTATCTACAAATTCATCAAGTGTACTTTGCGACTCCACCGAGTGCAACTCAATTTTTTCACTATTTTCACTCATACTAATAGAGTTTTGTTTTAATACACTAATATTTGCTTCCACTTCACTTGTCGCTTTTTGTGTACGCTCTGCGAGTTTTCTTACCTCATCAGCAACTACGGCAAAGCCCCGTCCATGTTCACCTGCTCGTGCTGCTTCTATGGCTGCGTTTAGTGCCAAGAGATTCGTCTGGTCAGATATATCTTTAATAAGAGAAATAACATTGTAAATCTCTTCAACATTCGTATTTAGCTCCTGGGCAGAATTTCTTGATTCACTTACCATCTCTGTAATGTTATGAATGGCATTTTTAATATTACCTGTTGATTCAGTAACCTCTTGAATAACATTAGAGGTCTGTTCATTAAGTTCATTTGCCTGATTAACACTTTGAACACTTTCATTCATACTGCTTCGTAAATTATCAGCATTCTTTACCGCACCACCAATCATTTCAGCAGAGAGTGCAAGTGTCAGTCTGTTGTTTTGAGCAACAGACTCGGCAATTTTTGCTGCTTTTTCAGCTTCTATTGCGTTTTCTTGCGCATCAAGGGCAATTTGCTCTACCTTATCCAAGAAAGTATTAAAACTTTTACTAGCACGCCCTAGTTCATCATCACTATTGACTGGCATTCTTTTGCTCAAATCAGCATCACCTTGTGCCAATTCACTTGCTACTCTATCGAGATTAAGTATAGGATCTGTAACCGACTTTTTAATAATAATAAGTAAAAATAGTAAAATTAACAGATCAATAAATGACATAATGTAAACTTGTCGCAAAAGAGAATCTTTAGATTGTGATATGACACTATTTACATTTGCTATTTTATTACCAACCAATGCATACCCCACAACTTTTTCAGAAAAATCTTTAATAGGTTCTGAGACAATAAAATATTTATTCGTCATTTGAAAGTGCCCTATTTTATTGATTTGAATATGTTTCAAATCTTCAAAAAAATCAGGATTTATAACCTTTTGTTTTACTGCCAAAGTATACTCTTGAAGTTTTGGAGCATTTTTCAGTTTTGTAGCAATGGAGAGCAAATCATTTTTCATCACTATGACAATATCATAATCATGATTTTTTCTTGCAGATTTAACAATAGAGTTAAGTCCCTGCATAAACTCTACAGAACCAATATATTTACCATGTTCAATAACAGGAGCAAGACCTCTTAGAACTAAACCAGCACGCCCAAGTTCAATGGCAATTATAGGCTTTTTCTCTTTTTTAACAGCAACAATGGTATGTCTAAAACCACTCAAATCATCACCATATTTATTTGGCTTCCACGCTCTTAAAAAGCTATGAATATTTGCATCGTGAATATGCACCTTAATATTTTTATAATTTGTGTACTCTTTAAACTCTTTTGAGAGATCATTGAGTCCTTCTATTGCCACTGTTCTGTTGTTTTCAAGAAGTGCACGCACAACACTATAATTTTCTGATATATTAATAGCATTAGTAAGCCCTATATCCTCTTTCGCATGCATTAAGCTTTTATATGTCAATGCTAAAGATTTTTGTTCTTTATTATAAACATTATTGGTTAAATCTTTAATAGAGTACAAGTAATTCACTAAAACTATTAAAAAGCCTATTAAAATAGACACCACTAGTGGTATATGTACCTTTTTGCTGATTGACATAGATTTAAAATCCATATATTTCCCCCTTTTTTTCGATAAAAACAGCCGCTTTTTTCGTTAATGATGAAATCGGTGCATTTTCCAGTTCTTGTAATTCTACCCAGACAAATTCATCTGTAATCTCATCAACATGATAAAGATTAACAGTGAGTCTGTACTTCGTATAAGAGTGTTTAAACGCAGCAATGAAGTTCTCTTCTATTGGTTCGGTATCTGGAAGTACCAACATCCCTTTATAGAGCTTCTCTTGTGATGTTCTCAATGCTATTTTACCATCTTTTATGTATAGTGCGTAAAAAAGTTCAAGACTCTCATACTCTTTTTTCTTTTTTTGTGTATAGAGCTCAGGTTCGACACGTCCAACACACTCTAAACGCAATGGACAGACTTCACATTGTGGATTTTTAGGCAAACAAACCAATGAACCCAAATCCATTAAAGCAAGATTATGCGCTCTAGCATTAGCTGCGTTTAGGAATGCAGCGGCATATTCCCAGAGAGTTTTATCTTGAACCGCTAAGAGTCCAAAGTAGCGTTTTAGCACTCTTGCTATATTTGTATCGACTACAGGGACATTTTGTCTGTATCCAAAGCTGCAAATTGCACTTGCCGTGTATTTGCCTATTCCTGGTAGTTTTAAAAGCTCTTTTTTCTCACAAGGGAGTCCCTTTACTGCAAGTTGCGCAGTTTTATGCAAATTTCTCGCCCTAGAGTAGTACCCCAATCCACTCCAAAGTGCAAAAACTTCATCGAGTTCTGCTTCTGCTAAAGTTTGTATAGTAGGAAATCTTGCTAAAAATTTTGGATAATATTCATCTCTTACACGATTAACCTGAGTCTGCTGCAGCATAATTTCACTGATATAAATATGATAAATATTATCTGTTTTACGCCACGGAAGTTCGTGGCGTCCATTTACCTCATACCAACCTAAAAGAGCATTGTGTGCAGATTTATTTACCATACGAAAAAATAATTTAAAGCGAAAAGAACAAGAAGCTTAAAAGCTGAGATTGCAGTAACACCTATTATATTACCAATCTGGCAAGAACTACAATTTTTATACTGTCGTCCTTCATACTGTGCATAAAAAAAGTAAATTACCAAAAGAGAAAGCATAAAGAGCATAGTGTAGTTTTCTACTACTTTTAAAATTACTAAATTTGCATCACTGAGAAAGAAAGAAAATGCTACACCCACAAGCGCAGCAATAAATGTATATTTAAAAGTATGCAAGATTTTGTCGCGCTTAAAGACGGTTGGACAACCATTATCTGTAATTGCGTTTGTACCAAACTCCAATTTTGAATCAAACAATTTTCTCTCGGCATCATCAAGTCTAACTCTAAAATTTGATCCAAAAGAGTAGTCGAGTTTACGCTGTATAATGATGGAGCGTTCCCCCTCAGCTTCTAAAAACTGCTGGTTTTCTTCTCTATCTTCATACATCACTTTTATTTTTTTATAACGCTTTGTTTTTGCACTTAAACCTGGAAAATATGCAGTAGTCTCAACACTCTCTACACTCCCCTCTCGTTTAATGACTCTAGCATTTATAAGCTCAATATAATCATCGCCATCTTTAAGCACTATAACATTGTAAGGAGACCCTATCTGAAACGCAGCCAATGCATTCAAATCATTTGCTTTCATAGTATCTTTGAGATCATCAATCAGTTTGAAAAGTTCTGCATCAAATAGGCGTACATTTGCACCAAATTCCAAACTTGGCGTTTGCGGATAGGTAATAATCTCTTTAATCATAATCTCTCACTTTTTTTTAATATCAAATTTTAGCTAAAAAGAGCCATATAAATCAAAAATGGATACACAGTTAATCCAATATATGGCAGCATCCAATGAATTGGTGTTTGTAACATCATAGACATTTCAGAAGAGACCTCTTTGTCTATAAATATCTGCTTCATTAAGATGAGTTTTGTAGCAATATCAGCTGACTTTATGGCAAAAAGTAATAATGCATAAATATTATAATGGGTAGAAATCATAAAACTCGCTGCAAAATAAAATGTAGGATGCATCAACAAAAAGACGAAAATACTTCTTTTGTAATAGTGATACATTCTAAGTAACATTCCCTGCATTGTATCAGCTTTTTGCCACTGTACTTCATAAAGTTCAAACGCAATGTAGATAACTATATAAATCATATCTCTTCTTTAATGGGTTTCATAAACAGTTACACTATTTTTACCATTTTCTTTACTTTTATAGAGTGCTTTATCTGCAAGGTTTATCATCTCTTCTAAAGAGTCTAACATTCCATAAGCAACTCCAAATGAAACTGTATAACAAAATTTATATTTATTACTTACTATAACATTTACTGCAAACTCTTTACGTATTTTTTCAAGTAATATTTCTGTATCTTTTAAGGAAATATCATCAAGCAATATACAAAACTCTTCCCCTCCAAATCTTGCAAAAAGGTCAGACCTTCTTAGGTGCTTATCTAAAATCTTTTTAATTTGCATAATGCCAACATCACCAGCCTTATGTCCATATCTATCATTAATTTTTTTAAAGTTATCAATATCCAGCATAACTACGGCTACAGGGCTTTTTTTTCTTTGTGCTTTTAAAAAAACAGTTACGCCAACATCAAAAAAGTAGCGTCTATTGTAGGCACCTGTTAAATAATCTTTAGTTGCCTGCTCTTGCAGTTTTTTCATAACTGTTCTTGATTTTTCATAGAGCCTTGCAATTACGACAAAAAGCATTAAAAAGAATAAAAATGGCATGATATATCCAAAAGTTTTCAGCCATATCAAACTTGCTTTTTGAAAATATATAAATGTAAATGGTGTACCCTCTATTTTATGAACAAAAATAAAATTGCCATCAACATACTCTACCTTTCCTTCTGTGTCATCTGCGTTAAGTAACTCTTTTGAGAGATATTTATCTGCTCTATAAATTTTACTTCTGTTAAAATCTTGAATAAGATTACTACTGCCTACGATTTGCAATTTATCATTGTAGAGTAAACTTTTATTTTCCAAAGTATCTAAATTAAAAAATATATTGTCAATGTGATTAAGAGTAATGTCAATATCTACAGTGCCTAAAAATTCTCCTTTTACATAAACGGGTTTTCCTATTGTAATCATCAAACCTTTTCCAATAAGGTCCGTATATAAAGGAGTAAAAAAAAGCCTTGCGTTTGGATTATATTTGGGTGTTGCATAAGCAAAAAATGGCTCTTTTTCCATCTCTATATTCAAAGCAAAGTCATCTGCAGAAATGTGAGGATAGACCACAGTAAAATGATGTTTTGAAAAATAATAAACCCATGCAAATTTTTTGTTTTGAGTAGAAACAAGTTTAAGATTTTCTGATAAAAAGAGTGCTGCTGCCTGCTCTTTTGCATAACACTTATCAGCTTTACTATTAGGCAAAGCCAGTAAATTTGCCCTATTTATTAAATTATTGCCTTCTGATGTAAAATTAAATTTATCTTTATTGCTCAGTATTTGTGTTGCACTCAATTGAAGATAATTAACAGCAGCTTTTGCATTACTTGCCTTAAAACTGATGGTAGAAGCTATATTTCTCGCTACATGTTCCATTTCGCTTGTCTGCTTTTTATTTACAAAAACAAAAAACAAAACACTCATAAACAATGATATAAGAAAAATTATTTTAATATATCCCATATCTATCCTTCATCATTTTTTTCATTATAACACACTGTTTTAATAAATATATTAAGGGCACCTCTAAATAGAATCGGCAGATCCTACAAATGATTCATAAAGTTTGGATATATTTTTTTAATAATAAAATAAATTTTGCACCCTATGCAATAATCAAAAAAGACATCAAGCAAAGAGCAGGCTAAAAAAACAAGCGCTATGGACAAAGAGAGCAACCAAATATGTAAAAAATATGTAACAATAAGAGATGTTACAAAAAACAGACCAAAATATCCAGCCAATTTTTTTGCACCGCCATCAGTATATTT
>NZ_JALUKE010000225.1 GCF_027056685.1 Sulfurimonas sp. | reverse complement strand
TCCACCATCTACATTACATCTTACTTCAGGAACACGGATGTTATCATTCATGATAACGCGGTCTTTGTTTTTACTCAAAAATTTACCTCATTTATTTTAGTTTGTATAAGCTTCAAGAATTCCTCTTCGCTTAAATTATACTGCTCTCTAGTGCGTCTGTCACGAATAGCTACTGTGTTGTTAGCAATCTCTTCATCACCTATCACAACTATCATAGGAACACGAGTTTTCTCAGCAATTCTAATTCTTTTATTTAAAGAATCATTCTTCGCATAGATTTCACTATCGGCATTAATGTCAATAAGTTTATCTGATAATTCCTTAGCATATTCTTTATGTGACTCAGCAACAGGAACAATTGCAACTTGTGTAGGAGCAATAAACATAGGAAACTCTCCTGCATAATGCTCAGTTAAAATCCCAATAAAGCGTTCAAAAGAGCCTAAAATAGCACGATGAATCATAACAGGTTGGATTTTATTATTTTCTTCCCCATTATATTCAAGTTTAAATCTCTCAGGAAGATTAAAATCTAGCTGAATAGTTCCACATTGCCACTCACGCCCAATGGCATCGGTAATTTTAATGTCAATTTTTGGTCCATAAAATGCACCACCACCCTCATCTATTTCATACGCAAGTTCATTTGTATCCATAGCATTTTTCAGAGCTTGTGTAGAAATTTCCCACACTTCATCACTTCCAACAGCCTTATCTGGACGCGTTGAAATCATCATTTTATAATCAAACGCAAAAGTTGACATAATTTTATCTACAAAATCAACCACTTCAATAATTTGCTCTTCAATCTGATCAGCACGACAAAAAATATGTGCATCATCTTGTGTAAATTCACGCACTCTAAAAAGACCATGCAATGCACCTGTAAGCTCATGACGATGTACGACACCATACTCAAAATATTTAATTGGCAAATCTCTGTACGAATGGAGTTCATCTTCATATACTTTAATATGTCCAACGCAGTTCATGGGTTTTACACCAAACTCAAGCTCATCAATATGTGTAAAGTACATATTTTCACCATAATTTTGGTAATGTCCTGAAGTTTTCCATAAATCTGAACGCAACATTTCAGGTCCACGAACTGGTTCGTAGCCTCGTTTACGGTGTGCTTTAAAAAGAAGCGATTCTAAACGAGCACGCAATCTTCCACCAGCAGGAAGCCAAATAGGAAAACCAGCCCCAACCTCTTCACGAAAAGTAAAAAGTTTCATCTCGTTTCCAAGTTTACGATGGTCTCGTTTTTCAGCCTCTGCCATCATATCCATATAGGCTTTAAGAAATGCCTTATCTGCAAACGCAATACCATATATACGAGTGAGCATTTCATTTTTAGAATTTCCACCTAAATAAGCTCCAGAAATCTTCGTCAATTTAAAATAACGGATAAGCCCAATACTAGGAAGATGTGGTCCACGACAAAGGTCTTCAAACTCCCCTTGTTTATAGATGCTTACATCTTCATCAGGTATCATATTTAAAACTGCTTGTTTAAGATGGTCATCTTTAAACTTCTCACGAGCCTCTTCTTTAGAGATAACATAACGCTCAATAGGATACTTTTTCTTTGCAAAAGAGAGCATCTGCTTCTCAATCTTTTTCAAGTCTCCTTGCCCTATCTCCTCTGAAGTTTTAAAGTCATAGTAAAAGCCCTCTTTGACAGTTGGTCCTACATAAAACTCAGCATCAGGGTAAAGAGACTTAATAGCCTGTGCCATAAGGTGTGCTGTTGAGTGTCTTAGTACCTCTAAGGCTTCAACGGAGTTATCAAGCTCTATTGCATCACCTTTAAGTCCAAGCTCCTGTGCAGTTTGTAAATCTACTATATTATCATTGTATTTTATTGCTATTTCGCTCAATTTTATTCCTATAATTCAGTTTTTAATACAGCACCATTTGATGCATTTGATACAAGAAGTTGGTAGCGTTTCAACCATTTTGATTTTACTTCATT
>NZ_JALUKE010000224.1 GCF_027056685.1 Sulfurimonas sp. | reverse complement strand
GTCTGAGACATTATTTTTTATTTGAGAAAGGGTATCAAGAAGTGATTCTCTATTTATATCTAAAGGAGTCTCAACAGTATGATCAACTGCCGTCTCCACCGTAGGAATTGCAGTATCTCTTATTACTGTATCGGTAATACTATTATTTGTATTGTCATCAACTGCAACATCTATTGTCTTAAAATTTGATACTAAGTCACCGTCCGAGCTATCAGTCGCTGCTACACCAGCTGTTGCTGTTTGCATTGCATCGGTATCATCATTTACCGTATTTGGATTATTGCTATCGCTTATTAAATCTTGTAAGGAGTGCGTATCTGTAACAGTTTCATCTGATGAAAATTCCACATTTGAAAGAGATGAATCAAAAAGTTGCTTTTCATTTCCAAGAACAACCAAATCTGTTCCATCATTCATTGTCAAAATCAGAGAATCTAAATCACTGTTTCCATTAGCTCCAACAACAATTTCACCCTCATAAATCTTGTCACCCTCTGAGAGTTCTCGCAGAGAACCATCGGGCTCTTTTGCATAAAATTTTCCACTTATATCTCTTACAACAGCTATTTGATTTGCCACAACAAACTCCTAAATTTTATATATTTGGAGTAATTATAAAGTTTTTACAAATTATTTACTATTGTACTCAGGTACAATAACACTAGATAGAGAGATAAAATAACCCCACGCATTACAAAATTTTTCAACATAAGTTACAATTTACTCATCTGTAAAATATAGTGTATAATACTTTTATGAATAAAATATTATTGAGCTTACTTTTTACAGTTTCACTTTTTGGTGCAGAACTAAACTGGATACACAATTACAATAAGGGCTTGGCACTAGCTAAAAAAGAGCATAAAGATGTTTACCTTTTTATTGGTGCAGATGCTTGTAGATACTGCAAAAAATTTAAAGAGACTACCCTCTCCAAAAAGTATGTAATGAACAAGCTAAACGCAGACTTTGTCCCCATCTATCTCTCTCGAGACCAACACAAAATCCCCGATAAATTTGAGCGCTATGGAGCACCAAGACACTACTTTTTGACATCTGATGGCAAAATTTATGATGAAGATGTTGGGTACATGTCTCCTAAACGTTTTCTTTCGCTTTTAAAAGAGGTGAAATCTTTCAAATAGTGGGACAGAATCTAAAAAATAGATAATCCCGTTTTACTTGTGAAGAGTTCTAATGCTTTTGTACCGACAAGTGAATTTCCTTGAGCATTTAGAGCTGGTGCCCAGACTGCTATGCCCATCATTTTGGGAACAACTGCGACTATGCCCCCACCTACTCCACTTTTACCAGGGAGTCCAACACGAAATGCAAAATCACCTGAAGCGTCATAGTGCCCGCAGGTAAGCATCACTGCGTTTATGCGCTTTGCCTGCTGCGGTGTAATATAAGTTTTGCCCGTGATTGGGTCTACGCCATGATTTGCCAGATAAAGCATAGAACGGGAGAGCATTTTTGTATTCATCTCAATTGAGCAGTGCTGAAAATATATTTTTATCACTTCCATTACATCATTATCAAAGTTGTTAAAACTCTTCATCAAATTTGCCAATGCCAAATTTCTAAATCCATGTTCCATCTCTGACTCTGCAACAATATCATTAAATGCTATCGATGTATCATCTGCAATGGCGTGCATAAAGTCTAAAATCTTTTTAGATGTAGATGTAGAACTTTTAAAATGTGTGAGCAAAACATCTGTTACATTTATAGCACCTGCGTTTATAAATGGATTTCTTGGTTTTCCAGACTCATACTCAAGCTGCACTAAGGAGTTAAAAGGATTCCCCGACGGCTCCCGTCCTATACGCTCATACAGGTCTAAACCATAGTACTTAAGAGCCAAAGTAAATGTAAATACTTTTGAAATACTTTGAATAGAAAACAGCGTATCTGCCTGAGCTACACTATACTGCCTGCCATCAAACATAGTAAGTGTCATAGCAAACTGCTCAGGATTTACATTGGCA
>NZ_JALUKE010000223.1 GCF_027056685.1 Sulfurimonas sp. | reverse complement strand
GGCGTTATAGCCAAAAAAGAGCAATTTTTATGGAGTGAGCTAAAAGAGTCAATAGATATGTCCATAAAATATTATGACTATTCAAAAGAGATAACATTTCTTTTTCCAGAAGATGATTTTATGCTAAACGCAGACAAAGATTTACTTGAAATGCTCTTCTCAAATCTTATTATAAACGCAATAGATGCCATTGAAGCTGATGATAATGATGATGGAATAATAGAGATAAAACATTTTTATCATGAAGCGAGACATATATTTCAAATATTTGATACAGGTGTTGCAATTGAGAACAAAGAGGAACTCTTTGAAGCTTTTAAAAGTAGCAAAATTAAGGGAAATGGACTTGGTCTTATACTCTCTCGTCAAATAGCACAAGCACATGATGGAAATGTGTTTTTATGTGAACAAGAGAATAAATGTTTTGAAATAGAGCTATGCATTTGAGTTAAATAGGAAGTTTATACATTCTATTATCTTATTTTTATTACAATAACTTTTTATTAAAGGAATACAATGAAAACACTCTTATCCTTTGTTGGATCAATGAAATCTATGGTGGTTTTGATGCTAATTTTTGCATTTGCCATTGGATATGCGACTATAGTTGAGAATGACTATGGAACGATGACCGCAAAAGCAGAAATTTATAATGCACAATGGTTTAATGTTCTTTTAGGGCTTTTAGCACTAAATCTTATTTATAATATTATACATTTTAAAATGTACACACTGAAAAAAGCTCCTATATTTATATTTCATGTTGCTTTTTTAGTTATTTTATTTGGTGCAGCAATTACCAGATATATGGGCTATGAGGGTATTATGCATATTAGAAATGGTATGATTGCTTCTTCTATGATGAGCTCAGATCCGTACTTTGATGTAGAAGCAAAAGTAGGTGACAAAGTAGTATCATATTCTAAAATTGCATATCTTTCTAAGCGTTTAAATAACGACTTAGAAGCTTCTTTGGATGTTGCAGGTAAAGATGTAGATGTCACACTCGAAAAATACATTCCAAATGCCATAACTTCAATAGTAGAAGACCCAAAAGGCTCTTCAATGTTAAGTCTAATGGTCACTGGTGGAGGAAGAGGAAAACCTGTTGCATTAGATAAAGGGAACTACTATAATGCTGGAAACTTTATTTTAGATTTTCAATCTGGTAAAACATTTAAGAAGCCTACAATATCTATATTTTTAAAAGAGAATAAGCTCTATATGAAACATAATATGACTCTCTCTTATATGAAAATGTCAGATAGATCAAAAGGTGAGTTAGCAGCAAGTAATAATGACCTTTTAAACAATAGAGTTCTTTATACAACAAAACTTGGTAGTTTTGTACTGCGTAAATATTTAGCACACGCTGTTAAAAAAGTCATAACAAACCCTAATGCGAAGTTAAGAGATTCTGGTCTTGGACTTTTGCGTTTTTCTGTAGATGTTGATGGAAAGAAAAAAAATGTAACTGCCTATTTTAGAAAAGGTTTGGAGGGCGAGGCTTCTCATGTAAATGTTAATGGTGTGGATGTTTATGTCTCTTTTGGTGCAAAGGAGATTCAGATCCCTTTCCAACTTAAGTTACTAAAATTTAAACTTGACAGATACCCAGGTTCTATGAGTCCAGCTTCTTATGCAAGTGAGGTGGAAGTTATTGATAAAGCAGATAATTTTCATGAAAAATATAGGATTTATATGAATCATATTTTAGAGTATAAACATTACAGATTTTTTCAATCTTCTTATGATATGGATGAAGGAGGAACCGTGTTGTCAGTAAATCATGATCCTGGGACAGTTCCAACATATATTGGGTATGCACTTTTAGCATTTGGACTTTTTTGGACACTTTTTTCAAGAAAACATAGATTTTCTCGTCTTTCAAAAAAAGCAAAAGATGCAGCAAAAGCGAAAGCTATTCCTGCTTTACTTGCTGTTGGAGTTTTACTTAGTGTAAATCCATCGGTACATGCAGATAGTTTAGAC
>NZ_JALUKE010000222.1 GCF_027056685.1 Sulfurimonas sp. | reverse complement strand
ACCCTATAGACTATGAAACATTGGCAGCATCCATTAAAAAAACTTCACGCCTTGTTATGGTAGAAGAAGACCATAAAACAGGAGGATTTGGCTCGCAAGTAGTTGCATGGGCGGCTGAGGAGATGTTTTACGCTCTTGATGCGCCACCACTGCGTTTAGCTGGTGCGGATGTTTCTATTCCTTACAACAGAACACTAGAGCTTGCATCTATTCCGACACCTGATTCTATTGCACAAGATATTATTGCATGGGGGAAGAAAAACGATGTATGAGATAGTAATGCCACAACTCTCTGACTCTATGGAAGAGGGAAAATTAGTAGGTTGGAAAGTAAGTGTTGGTCAAAGTGTCACAAGCGGTGATGTTATTGCTGAAGTGGAGAGTGACAAGGCGATTATGGAGGTGCAAACCTTTAAAGATGGTGTTGTCAAAGAACTTTTAGTAAAAGAAGATGATGAAGTGAAGATTGGAACTGTTATTGCGCGTATTCAAACGGGTTCTACTGCTTCTACAGAACAAGTACAAGCAGTAGCTAAGCCAACAACGGCGCCAAAAGAAGAACAAACTCCAAAAGAAGAACAAACTCCAAAAGAGGAACAAACTTCGAAAAAAGAAGCACCTGAAAAAGAAGAGACAAAGCCAAACGCAGCCCAGACAAAAAGTGTTTTAGATGAGATATTTGATACATCCTCTATTGCTCCAACAACAACAACAACAACAACAACAAAGCAGAGCCAAGCATCACATATTTCTCATAAAGCACAAAGTGACATATCCCCAAAAGCGAGAGCAAAAGCAGCTGCTGTGGGTGTTGATGTTGAAAAACTTCAAGCGAAAATGCCACAAAAAGTGCTTCATGCAGAGGATGTGGATGAGTATGTTACAGAGAAGTATTTCACGCCAAAAGCTTTAAAACTATTACAAGAGTATCAGTTAGAGAGCTCACTTTTTGAACTGAATCATAAGATAGACAGTGATGAACTCCAAGCCTACATCGATGCAAATGAAATAGCACTTCCAAAAGCACTCTCACCGATGCAAAAGGCAATCATTACAAATGTAACGCGTTCTGCTCAAAAACCCATTTATCACATCTATGAATCCGTAGATGCCAAACTTTTTGAGGCACACCATACACATAGTATGACAGCGTGGCTTGTAAAGATTTTTGCAAAAGTAATGATGCAACATGAGAGTTTTCGCACAACACTTTTGGACAACGCCCTCTCCATCGCTCCAAATGCTTCGCTCTCCATCGCTGTAGCAGATGCAAAAAACCTCTATATGCCCATCATAAAAGATGCAAACAGACTCACAATTTCTGAAATAACAGAGCAACTTACTGCGTTTAAAGAGAAGCTTAAAACAAACAGTTTCAGTGCAAAAGATATGCAAGGCAGTACTTTTGGTATTTCAAATCTTGGAATGCTCGGCGTTGCGCGTTTTGATGCAATGATAAATAAAGATGAGAGTGCCATTGTTGCAGTAGGTGGCATGAGTGATGGCAAAATTAGTGTAACACTTACAGCAGACCATAGACTTATAAACGGCTACGAAGCGGCACTTTTTATGGCGGATGTAAAAAAAGAGGCAAGTGAGCCTCTTAATTTTAAGGAGTAGTAATTATTTTTGAAGTTCTTTGATCCAAGATTGCATCCAAGCATTCACTTCGGGTCTTGGAGTCTCTAAAAATTCTAAAACGAAACTCTCTTTCGTTTCACAAATAGCGATTGATTTTGGTCTAAATGCCAAAATTTCAATATTTTTAATAGTGTGACCAAAACAAAAGAGAAGATTTTTAGCATTGACGATCGTATCTAAAATTTCGCCATTAAGCTCTTTTGTATGTGCATAGTGGTCAAAAACAGTGATGAAGACAGCCTCAGGATTCTCTTGTATCTTTTGTTTGAAGTGTGTGATAATTTCATCAATATTTGAGACTTTTGCCTCAGATTTTGAAATTTCCATAGCATACATTGGATGTGTATCTAAAAGTATTGATCTTTTC
>NZ_JALUKE010000221.1 GCF_027056685.1 Sulfurimonas sp. | reverse complement strand
AAGCAGCGTTAAAACAGATGCTACAAAACGGCTTGAGCTGACCATAATGAAGTTATCAAGTGTGTCGATGTCGGTGATGAGATTGGCAGTAATTGCGCCACTGCCCAGCGTTTCAAACTCATTCATGGAAGTATGTTCGAGGTGTGTAAGTAGTTTGGAGCGTATCATAAAGGTGATGTATTTTGATATTTTTGTAAATATCTTTGTCGTAATAACACCAAGATAGTAGTATAAAAATCGTAAAAATATTACCACAAACGCAACGATGGCAATGTAGTAAAAAGCAGAACCACTGCCTAAAAGCGTGTTGATGGTTGGAACAATGTAATGCGGCTTGTGCAGCAGCACTTCATCAACCATCATCGGCAGCAGTAGTGGAACTGGAACACTTACAATGATGGCAAGTAGCGTAATGATCTGCCCATAAATAAGGGCAGGTTTTTTATGGAGTGCGAGTTTGAAAAGAGATTTGAGTGTTATTTTAGTTTGCATTTGCTTTGATGGCATTTTGGATGCGTAGGAGTGTTTCATCTCTGCCCAAAATAGCCATAACTGCGTCAAGCCCCGGACCACTCATCTTTCCAAGAAGTGCAACGCGTAGAGGGTTTCCGATTTTTCCAAATCCTATCTCCATCTCATTGACAACACTCTCCATTACATGATGATAATCAGCTGGTAAATGCAATGTATCGGCTGCGTTTAGTTTTGCTGCAAAATTTTCTAACACTTCAAAGGCATTACCTTTAAATGCTTTTTTGACTGCTTTTGCATCGTACTCACTTGGAGTTGTAATAACTTCACGGCTGAGAGTTGCAAGTTCTTTAAGTGTTTTTGCACGCTCTTTTAAGGCATCAAGCAAAATCTCTTTTTTGTCATGAGAAGTGAGGACAATATCAAAATCAAGAAGTAATTCTACGAGTTCATCATTTGGAGTGTTTTTGATGTAGTGTGCATTGAGCCAGTCGAGCTTTTCAGTGTTGTAAATTGAAGCTGATTTGTTGATGTCTTTAGGGTCAAAAAGCGCTTTCATCTCATCCATTGAGAATATCTCTTGATCTCCATGACTCCAACCAAGACGCACAAGGAAGTTTAAAAGTGCTTCTGGGAGATAACCCATTGCTTTGTACTCCATTACATCTGTTGCACCATCGCGTTTTGAAAGTTTTTTGCCTTGTTGGTTGTGAATCATCGGAACATGGTAAAATTTAGGAATATCAAATCCAAGAGCTTCATAAACAACTATTTGCTTTGGAGTGTTTGAGAGATGGTCATCCCCACGAATAACTTCATTAATGCCCATCAAAGCATCATCAATAGCTACAACAAAATTATAAGTAGGACTTCCATCAGCACGAGCGATGACAAAATCATCCAAAATATCTTCTGCTTGAAATACTACATCGCCTTTAACACCGTCATGAACGATAATTTCACCACTTATCGGTGCTTTTATACGTATGACAGGCTCGACACCCTCAGGAGGAGTTCCCTTAAAGTCACGATATTTTCCATCATATTTTGTACGCTCTTTATTAGCCATTTGTGTTTCACGGAGTGTATCTAACTCCTCTCTTGACATATAACATTTGTACGCTTTTCCCTCATCAAGAAGTTGTTTGATATATTTCGCATAGATGTCACTGCGTTTACTTTGGTAGGTAATATCCCCATCTGCCTCAAGTCCAAGCCATGCAAATGCCTCTAAAATCGCCTGAGTTGCCTCATTAGAGTTTCTTGCCTTATCAGTATCTTCAATACGAAGTACAAACTTCCCGCCATTTTTTTTCGCCCAAAGGTATGAAAAAAGTGCAGTACGAAGACCGCCGATGTGTAAGTAGCCAGTAGGGCTTGGAGCAAAACGAGTAACAACCATGATATGCCTTTAAAATTATAATTAGACTTCTTTCATAACCTAGATATACTTCAGCAATTTATAGAGAGTTTTAATCAAGGCAGATGTTCTTCAGCGTAGCCGTAGCTACGGTGAAGGTTATCTAACGCAGAGTAAAGCTCTCTATAAATTGCCCAAAGGGAGGAATAAAA
>NZ_JALUKE010000220.1 GCF_027056685.1 Sulfurimonas sp. | reverse complement strand
CTACTATATATTTGTGATTTTATATATTTCTTTGCTTGATAGACAAGTTGTTTTACTTCATCAGAACTCATCGAAGCCGTAAGTTGAGGATTTAGAGTCTCTTCTGGTTGATTTTTCAATAAAGATAAAAAATCACTTTTATTGGAAGTTTTTGAGACTTTATCAGAAGATTTTAATACTTTATCAAAAGGTTTTAAACTTTCACCTTTTAGATGTATATCCTTGACTGCGTTTAGTAAAGAAGCAAAAGAGAGAAGTGGTTTTTCCTCTTTGGCAGATAAGTTTAATGGTGAAATCACATCGCTGCTTTGCTGTTTTATATCCAATGCTATCATCATTCTCCCCTAAATCTTTTCTCTTTATATAAAACTATTTTAGAAAATATAGCACTTATTGTTCCATTTTATTTAATATAATAATAATTCTTCCGATATTGTGTTTATGAAAAAGTTACTATTTTTACTCTTGCCGATGACGCTGTTTTGTGAGCATATTTATGATACAAAACTTACAAAAGAAAATAGAGCGGCTATAAATAACTCAAAAATAAAATGCAGATGGGTTTGCGATAAGAAAGTATATAATGAGCAAAAGATTACAGATGCAATCTCTTTTTATAAAAACTCAAAATATTATAAATTTACAAAAAAAGCTTTTTAATTATATTGTTTAGAAAATCTATCTAAACAGTGCAAATCTTTTTTATAAAAAGTGCTTACACTATCTTGCATAGTACCAAAAAGTTCTTCTGCTGTTTCGCCATCAGCAGGATAAGAGAGCATAAAAAAGTCAAGATATTTTTCAAAAAATTCATCAAACATCTTTTTAACTATTTCTGCGCCATATTTATCTGTATAAGGGAGCACAAAAAAGTAATCACCCTCATGATTTACAATAGAATCTGATGTTCTTAAAATATCAAGTAATGAGTTCTCAACAAGCTCATCCGAAATACCATCAAAATTACAATATAGCAGCGTAAAACTCTCTGCGCGGTTTTCATCTAAACGATCAGATATTCCAATATTAAGCTTCATTAACTGCTTAAAGTTGTCAAAAGAGAAGTGTATTCCTGCCATTATTTCACCTTATTAAATAAAATATTACACTAGTATAACAAAAAAATTATTGAATAGTGTATGGTTTCATCACATCCCGTGAATCAAATGCACTCGCTGTAACTTCTTCGCCATCAAACGCAACACCGAAACTCTCATCAGGTTTAGCCTTTGTATAAGCCAATATTGCTTTTGTAGCAAATTCCTTGTCCTCTTGTGTTGCATTTTTACTCAGAAGTCCATGAGGGCCAGGAATACCCACAGTTTTTATGTGATAATACTTGTCATTGTCAATACTTTGAAGGTGTTCATTCTCCTCTTTGTTTCGACCTACAACAAATTTTGCTCCATCTTTAAGACGAAAGTGACGCCCATGCTTCATAACAGGAATATCTTTTACTTCAAATGTATCATACTCTATAAAGTCAAACATCTTTTTACCAAAGTTGTCATCTGTCAAGAGACATCCACCACCTGGAGATTCAAAATCTTCGAGTCCTATCTCAGTAGCAAGAGAGAGTTGTCTCTCGCGACTTCTTCCTGTTATGCCCTCGAGTTTTTCCCTATCAACCCAGCCATTTATCTCTGCAATGGTAGGAGCAAGTTTTTTTGCCGACATTGGACGCAAAAGTAGCCCATCACAATTACTCTCATTTAGAACAGTCTGCAGGGCATCTTTGTTTTGGCTCATTGGGCGTTGTCCCATCACTTCACCACTTATTAAAAAGGAAGCACCCTCTGCTTCCATAATGCGTTTCGCCACGGCAAACATTTTTGCATGACAATCTATACAAGGATTAAAATGTTTTCCATAACCATGTTTTGGGTCAAAAAGGACATCTTGAAGGTACTCGTTTTGAATATCAATGATTTTAAACTCTGCACCTACTTGATCACACATACTCTGCATATGCTCGCGTCTGTCTTTTGTGCTTCCAAAACCTGTATTTATGTTGATTGCTAAGACATTTATACCTTGATCTATGATGAGTTTCATCGCTAGTGTAGAGTCAAGACCACCACTAAAAAGTGCTATTGCTTTCATTTTTTTCCTTGTTAAGGCACAAGAGCAGAACTTCTCTGCCAGTTTACCTCTATTTTTGAATTTTGAAATTATATCAAAAGAATAGAACTTATTTAGTCACTTAATGAGACAAGTTCACTGCGTTTGAGTTTTGCAATTTTACCACGAAATTTTCTAATATAAAATGCCTTCTCTTCAAAACTTATATTTGTTGTTATATTTATCTTTTTTAACTCTCTCTCATAATACTTCGTTAAAAATGTACACAACTCTGCGTTTAGCGACTCTTCATCTTTAAGTGAAACAATACTCTCATCAACCATTATTGCCATCAGTTCAGGGTCATCGAGCTTTGAAGCTAATGCTGCTGAAAACTCTCGTGAATGAAATTGTAATAATGAAGGTTCAATAACATCTAAAATATGGTCAATAAACTCTGGCTTTTCTAAAATCGTTTTTATTAAAGAGAGTTCCCACATATCACGATGCTTGTTTTGTTGTACGAGGGGAGCATTATTCATATTTGGCTGCGTTTGGTTATTTAAACGCAGTAGTGAAGGCGAAACTCCCAAACCACCAAGACGAGAAGCAAGGTAGGTTTTGTACTCCTCTTGTAAAATCGGGGAGAGTGTTTTTAAGTAAGCAATGCCCTCTTGCATACACGCTTCTTTTGCTTTTGGATCTTGCAGGTTGTAAAGTGAAAGTATCTCATCAAGCACAAACTCTATAAAGGGCTTTGGATCTCTAAACATATTGCCAAGCTCTTCTACTCGCCCCTCTTTTACCATATCTGCAGGATCTAGTCCACCACCAAATACAACCACGCCACCATTAAAGCCACTTGCACTTAAAAGTTTAGAAGCCTTAAGTGCTGCAGCCCGCCCTGCTTTGTCGCCATCATATGCCATCACAACACGAGGCGAACCTTTACGAAGAAGAGGTAAGTGTTCATGAGTAAGTGCTGTTCCAAGGGTTGCCACAGCATTATCAAAACCCGCCTGATGAAGCATAATAACATCAAGATAGCCCTCTGTAATGATGATTTCCTGCTTTTTATGCACGGTTTGTTTTGCAAGATGGTAAGCATAAAGCAGACGAGATTTATTAAAAAACGCAGTCTCTGGTGAGTTTACATATTTTGCTTGATGTCCTGTAATAGTACGCCCACCAAAACCAACTATACTTCCATTAGCAGAGTAGATGGGAAAGGTAATACGCTCAATAAAACGAGCATAGGTCTGGTTGCGCTCCTGATTGTAACCGACCACACCCATATCAACCGCTTCTTTGATGGAGAACTGTTGCGACTTTATGTAGTTGATAGTTGCGTTTGAATCGGGCGCGTACCCAATGCCAAATTTCTCAATACTGCTCTCATAAATACCACGCTCTTGTATGTAACTCAGAGCTGTTTGATTATGAGTGAGGAGCGTTTGGTACCACTCATTAAGTTTGTCCATCACCTGTGAACGAGGTTTGTTATGTTTGTTATCGGTATATGTGAGTGTAAAGTTATAAGACTCTGCGAGTTTTTCAAGTGCTTCTGGGTAGTTAAGTTTCTCATACTCCATCACAAATTTTACAGCATCGCCACCAGCTCCACATCCAAAACAGTGAAATATCTGTTTTTGTGGACTTACAACAAATGAGGGGGATTTTTCATCATGAAAAGGACAGGGTGCTTTAAAATTTCCACCTGCCTTTTTCAACTCAACATAGGAGCCGACAACATCAACAATATCAAGTCGTGCCTTTAAGGCTTCTATGGAGTCTTGTGCAATCATAATCGCATTATACTATAGTAAATTTGCTAAATAGATAAAATTTGGTTATAATTTCAGTTCAAATTTTAACAGAAAGTGGGTGATGTGATATGCCTGGTATTGTACTTCGTTCAGATGACAACTTTGATGCTGCTTACAGACGTTTCAAAAAACAAGTTGACCGTAACTTAATCGTTACAGAAGCTCGTGCTCGCCGTTTCCATGAAACAGAGACTGAAAAACGTAAGAAATTCAAAATTGCTTCTCGTAAAAAAATGCTTAAACGTCTTTATATGATGAGACGCTACGAGTCAAGACTGTAATTACTACACAACTTCGACGAATAGGGCTTTAAAAGCGTCTTTAAGGATTGCTTTTAAAGTCTATTTCTACCTTATTTATACTTACTCCTTAAAAATCACTCTTTTTTCTTTTAATCTTCTATGTAAAATTCATCAAGCGTATCATTAACATCTTCGTAAAAATCATTTATTGTTAAGACTTTATTTTCTTGGATGCTTGTATTAGTTATATGCAAAGATATTTTATCATCTTGGATAATTCCACTTAGTTTATATACAAGTTCAATAGCTCTAAGTTTAGCACTATCATTTTCACTATTAACCAAAATGTTCTCAAGCTCTGTATTTGCAACAAGTGAGAGTTTTTTAAAATGATTTTGATTATATTCACTTTCAAGCTCTTTGATCTTTTCAAGCACTTTACTTTTTTGTAGCAATTCATAAGATTTTGATTTACTATAAGATAAGCTATACCCTGCTTCTAAAGAAGATTGTTTTATATCTCTTGTTATGATGTAATGTTCACAAAATTTAATTTGTCTCGCTGTTAAATCACCCACTCTAAACCTACCTTGATTATATCTTCTGTTATGATTGTTCTTCTCATCGATTGAAATCCTTTTATAGTGCTATAAATGCACCTCTAAGCCATAAATACAACTTAGAGGTAACATTACTCATTATTGAGTTTTTGTTTCTTTAAAACGCTTCTTGGATGCTACCATCAACTCTATAAACTTATAAGCTTTATCATCTGCTTGATAAATTTTCTTATAGTCCTGCTTTGCTTGTTTCATCTCTTTTAAATTCATTTCTTTTAAGTCGTTAAGTATTGACTGCGTAAATTTAATATCAAAATTTGGATATTTTTCTAAGCACTTATTTATTGTATTTTCTCCAACAATTAACTGTATATCAGGTACAAAGCCACCTGCTCCTAATATCCAACTGAGTTCAGATTTAATATCGTGCATTAAATCATCTGCACTTACTCCAAAATGTTCCATCAGCGTATTAGGATTTGATAATTCATAGCCACCCTCATTAAAACATAATGCATTTAGCACCTGTCTTTTCTCTTTTGTTGTAAGTTTGTGTAGTTCGTTTATCAGTTGTGTATTTTTCATTTTATTTTCTCCTTTTTATATAAGAAAAAACTATCATTTTTAGCTTTCACTTTTTGACCTCGTGTAAAGCCCTATTTCTTGGGCTAAAGTGGAGGTTTTGAAGAAAAAACTTAGTATATAACTTAAAGGAATGAGATTTGCACCTCTAAGCCACTAAATCGCTTTATAGTTTTCTCCATTTTTTTAAAAGATTTTTCAATGTCTTTGACCTGTAATTTTTTAAGATAATCTCTCAAAAACACAAATTCAAGTCTGTTGATTTCTTCGCCTAATTTTTCTTTGTTTGACTTGCTATAAGTTTTGATATTTAAACGATTGTTTTGTTTCTTCTCACTTTTGCTTTTGTAGTAAGTAGTGTTCCAAAATCTAAAAGGTTCTCTATCCTCACAAAGTTTTTTAATAACCTTGTTTGGTATCTTGCCTTTGAAGTCTATCGCTACATCAAGTCGCACTATGTATTCGTGTTTGATTAGCTCCATTAAATCACTTAGCAGCTCACTTAAAAGCGTTGATTTTTCAGTATAGCCGTGAAGCCCTGCAAATTCTATCACTTGCATATTTTGGCTTCTACTATGCCGTTTTATAGGCAACATCAAGCCCGTTGAGGTATGAAGTATCTTTGCTTCTACAATGTTACGAGTAAGAGACTTTTTAAACTCCTGCACCCATCTATCAGGCTCAAATACTCCTATGCTTTTGACTGTTTCTATGCTATAATTTTCATTATTAAAAAAATAGCTTTCCATCTTTGAGCTACTGATATTCACGGAGTCAATTACTGCCGTTATCGGCTTCATTTGATTTTATGTGAGTTGAGAGAAATTTACTCGCTTTCTCTCTTAGCTCATTTGGTACATATCTAAGTTTTACTTTTGATTTCCCTTTTTTGCCCCATTCGCTCTTAATAAGCCCTTGAAGTTCCAACTCACAAAAGTATTGATTTGCATTTGATACATAACTAAAATCTGTTGCCGTGAGCTTTATATCACTATCTAAGAGAGTTTTTAAAATGTGTAGCTTATGACTTAAAGTTTTCATCATATCAACCTTATGCCGTTTTCACATTAGATTCAGTTAAGTATCTAACTATCTCTTGTAAAGGATAAGTAACCGTGCCGTTTTTAGATTTACTATCTAACTTTTTATAAGCTGGACCTATTCCCTGCTCTCTCATTCTGTAAAGTGTAGGGAGTGATTTTTTAATAGCTCCTGCTGTTTCTTTTTGACTCAAAATAGCACCGTATATTGGTAACATCAAAGAGTATAATTCTCTCTGTTCTTCCGTAAGTAGTTTATTCATTAATTCTTCTTTTATACCCTTTCAAGTATAAGCCCTTAGCCAAAGGGTGGCGATACAGTAATTAAAAAATTTTACTGTATTTGTTAACGGCTATGATTATACTTGGGTGGAGTCCTTTAGTAAAAACGGTTTGATATGTGTTTTATAGCTTCAAACCGTGGAAGTATTTACTGTAGGGAGTTATTGGAGGTAATTGTAAGGTAAGGGTTAAAGTTGTCTTCTAAAGCTTCCTTAGTATTAAGTAGCTCAATAAGATGCTTTGATACAGTTTCTTGATATTCTGAAATATTTGCGTTTTCTATTTTTGCATCAAATTTAGTATTATAAATATTACCATCTTTAATATGTTTTATATCTTCAGTAGTTAAAGTATGTTCAACTTTTGTAGAT
>NZ_JALUKE010000219.1 GCF_027056685.1 Sulfurimonas sp. | reverse complement strand
TAGAGATAAATCATCACAAAATAGCACTACTGCCATGCCGCTTACAGCTGACTTTTCAGTTGCAACTGCAAAAGTAATAGCGCCAAGTGTGAATAGAGCATCTACAAAAAATTTAGAAGCACTCTTAAAAACTTCAAAGAGTAAAAGCGAAGAGAAAGATACAAAAACAGAAGTGATGCATGCTCCAAAAGCAGATAGTTTTGAAGTGAAACTACATGAAGCCAAACAGATGGTGAAGTATCTCTCTCATGATATAAAAACGGCAATAGAAGATTACAAATCTCCTTTTACAAGAGTAAAAGTTCAGTTGAATCCGCAAAAATTGGGTGAAGTAGATTTAACCATTGTACAGCGTGGCAAAAATTTGCATATTAATTTAAGTTCAAATAATGCAGCGATAAATACTTTGGCTATGAATGCAAATGATTTGAAAGTGCAACTGAATAATAGTGGTATAAATAATGCTTCATTGAATTTTAGTAATAACTCTCAGGATTCAGGACAAAGTAGTTTTGGGCAACAACAGCAGAACTCACAACATGGAAGAGAAGCTCGAGATGAATATAACTATATAGAGCATGAAGAAAAAAATGAAGAGATTTTAAACTCTTTAGAAATAGTAGTGCCAAACTACGCATAAAGGATAAACAATGGCAATCAATGCATACGGTCAAAATATAGCAACAAATGGAGCAACACCAACAGCTTCAAATGAAGTAGCAGATAAAACAGCATTAGGGAAAGATGACTTTATGAAGTTGCTCTTGGTAGAGTTACAACATCAAGATCCTACAAAACCTACGGATACAGAGAAGATTTTAACACAAACATCGCAGCTCGCATCATTAGAGGCATCAGATAATACAAATACTGCCCTAGAAGAATTATCAGCATCATTAAGTAATTCTCAACAATTTTCTACGATTAGTGCTATTGGAAAAACTGCTGATTTGGGTAGTGATGCAATCTCTCATGATAAAGGGAAACCAACAACTTTTGAAATCTATTTTCCAAAAGATGTAAAAGATGGAAGTGTAGAGATTACAGATGCTAATGGAAAAACTATTAAAACATTAGATGTTGGAACACATAAAGCAGGTGTATATGAATTTACTTGGGATGGTACAAATAATGGTGGAACGCAGGCAGGTAGTGCTGTGTACCATGTCAATGCAACTTACACAGATTCTAAAGGCGATAAACTGAAAACTAAACTTGGCGAATATCCTATTGAGGCAGTTCGCTTTGATAAGGGTGACACTTTATTAAAAGTTGGTTTAAATTATGTTCCATTAAATAATATTAAAGAAGTTTATTAAAAAGTTTAGAGGAGTAAGTTATGATTCAGGCATATTATACTGGAATTAATGGAATGCAGACAAGTTCTTATGGTATGAATGTTGTATCAGATAACATTGCAAATGTAAATACAACAGGCTTTAGAGGTTCTAATTATGAATTTTCTTCTCTTTTTGAAACGGCTCTTGATACAACCAGTGGAGCTACGACAACTGACTCCGTAGGAATGGGTGCAAGATTACAAGCAACACCTATGATAAAATCTGCAGGCTCTTACACTGCTACAGATAAAAATACAGATTTGGCAATTATGGGAGATGGTTGGTTTGGACTTGAGGGAAATGGAGATGTTTCCTATACTAGAGATGGTGCTTTTGGCTTTGATCGTGACTCCTATTTAGTTTCAAATGAAGGAAAGTATGTTTTAGGTACTCTAGGTGGCAATATTAGTGAGAAAAATGGTGAAAATACGCTTACAAAACCACTTGATAGTGTAGCCTTAAGTGGTGTCAATGAACAAAGTAAATTGCGTTTTCCAAATACACTCTTATACCCCGCTACACCAACAACAAAAGCAGAATTTTCTGGAAACATTGGTCTTGTTAGTGATGTAAAAGTGCGTAGTATGGGTGCAGGTGTTATTGATTCTACTGGTGCAACCAATAAATTACAATTGTTATTTGAACCAGCTACTCCCCAACCTACAATAGGCTCAAAATGGGATTTAACGGCAACTACAAAGTCAGCAGATGGTAACCATGTTTATGATACTAAAAAAGGAGTTGTCTCCTTTGATAAAATGGGTGCTTTAGTTTCAAATACATTAAAAACTATTGACAATAATGGAACCCCTGTATCAATAGATTTAAGTTCGAATTTTGATGGCGTTGTATCTTTAGATAATAGTGAAATTACATCATCTTCATCTGTTGATGGCTATACAAATGGTAATCTTACTGGATATGATATTAATAAAAATGGTGAAGTTGTTGCCTCTTTTACTAACGGCAAACAGAGTGCTGTTGGACAGATCGCTGTCTACCATTTTCAAAATGACCAAGGACTCAATCGTCTCTCTGGAACACAATTTAGTGCATCTTCAAATAGCGGTAAAGCGATATTTTATAAAGATGCAAATCAGAAAAATATTATTGGAACAACGCTAAGTAGCAATCGGCTTGAGGATTCAAATGTGAATATAACAGATGGTCTTACGAACTTAATCATATTGCAACGCTCTTATGATGCAAATTCAAAATCAATTACTACGGCAGATGAAATGATACAAAAAGCCCTAAATATGGGGGCTTAAAAATTGGAATAATAATTGCTTTATAATTAAGAGAGAATAAAAGGATTTAAAATGTTAAGATCATTATCTTCAGGTGTAACGGGTTTGCAGTCGCACCAGGTAGCAATGGATGTCGAATCGGACAATATTGCAAATGTTAATACAACAGGTTTTAAGTATTCGCGTGCAAATTTTTCAAATCTTCTTGCACAAACAAGTTCTATAGCAACAGCGCCACAAGGGAAACTTGGCGGTAAAAACCCTGTGCAGGTTGGACTTGGTACAACGGCAAACTCAACAACGCGAATTTTTTCGCAAGGTTCCATACAAAATACAGATAAAAATACAGATATGGCAATACAGGGCAATGGATTTTTTATGGTATCTCCTGATAATGGTAATACCTATAAATATACCCGTGATGGGGATTTTAAGTTTGATGCAAATGGAAATTTTGTCAATAATAGTGGTTTTATTGCGCAAGGTTGGAATTTAGATGCAAAAACGAATAAAGTGGATTCAACTGGACCAATTGAAAATATTAATATTGCACCAGGTTTAACTACACCTGCAAATCCGACAAGTGATGTTGTTTTGAAGGCAAATTTGAATTCTGGGGCAATTGTAAAGAGTTATGCTGCAGCATATCCAATAAGTGATGCTGGTGTTGTAGCAGATGATGGAAATGGAAATTCCACAGAAACATCAGGTGATTTAGGAGCCCTTTTTAATGCTACGGGTGAAGCTTTTGCTCTGCAACCTGGGCAGGGGGTAAATATAGACTTTGGAGGGGGTAAAAAAAGTTTTATTTATGATCCTAATAATGATCAAGCGGGTGATTATAAATTTACTACGATGAAAGATTTACGAGATGATATGGATCAAGAGGCATCAAATGTGGCAGGAACAAATGTTACTGTTACTGTAAATGATCAGGGTCAATTTGCTATTCAAAATACAGATGGTACGGGGAATGATTTAACTATTAATGTTACTGCTTATTCCGATAGTGATAGTAATGAAAATTCAAAATTTACAGATAGTATGAAAGCTCTCAATGCCACTCTTCCTGCAGGTGGTTCTGGTACAGCACTCTCGCAAGCTTTTAATGCCGCGACACACTCGAGTTCAATAGATGTATTTGACTCCTTAGGTTCAAAACATACATTGAGAATGTCGTTTAGAAAAACTGCACTCAGTAAATGGGATATGAAAGTGACTGTTCCAGAACCTGGAGTTATCAATACAAATCCGACTGCTTCAACGCCAGCAAATATGATACGAGGATCAGTAACTTTTAATAGTGATGGTTCTTTAAGTACATATAATCCACCAAATATCTCTTATACTGCACATAATGGTTCTGCTGAAAATCAACAAATTAGTCTTGCTCTTGGAACATCAAATCATTTTGATGGTATGACAAGTTTTGATAGTGATTCTGCAACTTCTGGAATCTCTCAAGATGGATATACTGGTGGAGATTTAGTAGGCATAAGAATTGATCAATCAGGAACACTTGTTGGTTCTTTCTCAAACGGGAGAAGTTTTGGATTGGCACAGATGGCAATGGCTAAATTTACAAATGATGAAGGACTCTCCTCTGCAGGCTCAAATGTTTATGATCAAACGGCTAATTCAGGTGATCCTATTATTGGGACTGCTGCAACTGCTGGACGAGGATTTATTCAAGCTTCAGCACTAGAGAGCTCTAATGTTGATTTGTCAAAATCATTAACAAATCTTATTGTTATTCAGCGTGGATATGAGGCAAATGGAAAAACTATTACAACATCCGATCAAATGCTTCAGACACTTTTAGGACTTAAGCGTTAATTTTAACCCACTTTTGCTATAATCTCTTTATTAAAAATGAAGAGGTTATGCCCATGCAATTTTCTGCTCCACTAAAATCAAACTCAAAAAAAGTAATGTTACTAGGCTCAGGCGAACTCGGTAAAGAGGTCATCATAGAAGCACAGCGTTTAGGACTTGAAACTATCGCAGTAGACAAGTATGAGAACGCACCTGCACACCAAGTGGCTCACCGTGCGCATGTTGTAAATATGCAAGATAAAGATGCTCTTTTAGAGATTATTCGTCAAGAGAAACCTGACTATATTTTGCCAGAAGTTGAGGCAATAAGCATTGCTGCACTCTTTGAAGCGGAGGCTGAGGGTTTTAATGTTATTCCAAACGCAGAAGCAGTAAACAAGACGATGAATAGAAAAAACATTCGTGTTTTTGCTGCAGAAGAGTTAGGGCTTAAAACTGGTCCGTATAAATTTGTAACAACACAAGAGGGAATGCTTAAAGCTGCCAAAGAGCTTGGTTTCCCGTGTGTCATTAAACCTGTTATGAGTTCCTCTGGGCATGGTCAAAGTATTGTAAAGAGTGAAGCTGATGTGCCAAACTCTTGGGAGATAGCAAAAGAGGCTCGTGGGGATGCGAGTGAGCTTATAGTTGAAGCGTTTGTTGATTTTGATTATGAGATTACAATGCTTACTGCGCGCAATGGTAAAGAGACTGTTTTTTGTGAGCCGATAGGGCATGAGCAAAAAGATGGCGACTATGTATTTTCATGGCAACCGATGCAGATGAGTGAAAAAGCGAAACAAAACGCTCAAGATATTGCCAAAAAAATTACAGACGGACTTGGCGGTCGTGGAATATTTGGAGTCGAACTGTTTGTAAAAGGCGATGAAGTCTACTTCTCAGAAGTAAGCCCACGCCCACACGATACAGGGATGGTAACACTCATTACACAATCTCAGAGTGAATTTGCACTTCACCTTCGTGCCGTTCTTGGTCTTCCTCTCGGGTTTACATTTTATGGTGATGGTGCATCTGCTGCGTTTAAAAGTGAGGCAGAGGGCTTTGTCCCTGTTGTTGATGTAGATGAGAGCCTCTTTAGTACAAACTCTTTTGTGCGAGTATTTGGAAAACCAGAAGCACATAAAGGGCGTCGTTTGGCAGTAGCACTTGTCTTTGACAAGGTTGATGCAGCTTTAGAAAAAGCACGAAAAATCATTAAAAAAATAAAAGATGCCTAAATTATGAATATAGTCCTTTTAGATGCTATTACTTTCGGTGATAGCTCTCTGGAGTGTTTCTCTAAGCTTGGGAGTGTAGAGATTTTTCAAACAACTTCATCAGAGCAAACGCAAGAGCATATCATAAATGCAGAGGTGATTGTCACAAATAAAGTTGTCATAACAAAAGAGCATATGCAAAATGCAAAAGCACTCAAACTCATCTGCGTGGCAGCGACAGGAACAAACAATGTCGATCTAAACGCAGCTAAAGAGCTTGGCATAGAAGTGAAAAATGTGGCTGGGTATTCGACAGATTCAGTTATCCAACACACTTTCTCTATGCTTTTTTACTTGATTGGACACTCTCATTATTATGACGAGATAGTAAAAAGTGGCACTTACTCTAAAAGCGGAGTCTTTACCGATGTGAGTAAGCCATTTTTTGAAGTCAAGGGCAAGAAGTGGGGCATCATCGGGCTTGGTGCTATTGGTCGGGGTGTGGCAAACCTTGCCAAAGCCTTCGGTGCAGAAGTTTTTTACTACTCAACAAGCGGTGTAAACCGTACAGAAGATTTTTCCAGAACTACTTTGGAAAAACTTTTGAGTGAGTGTGACATTATCACTATCCATGCACCACTCAATGAAAAAACAACCAATCTTTTAGATTATAAACGCTTATGCACTTGTAAAGATGGAGCAGTGGTGCTGAACCTTGGACGGGGTGGCATTATTAATGAAAAAGCAGTTGCAAAGCTTATAGACGAAAAAAATATCTACTTCGGACTTGATGTTTTTGAAAAAGAGCCACTTCCTCTTGAGAGTCCACTTCTGAGTGTCAAAAATAGTGAGCGACTCTACATGACACCACACATCGCATGGACAAGCGTTGAGGCACGAGAAAAACTTATTGCTTCTGTATGTGAAAACATTCGAACAACTCTCTAAGCAACTTTGGAAGCCTTAGCCCTTTTTGTTTCTGCGTTTGCGGCGGCGACTATTCTTCCTTTTTCGTCTGAGGCTGCGTTTGTGGTGGCACTAAAAAGTGGAATGCCCCATCTAAACGCAATGCTGGCTGCTTCAAGTGGAAATGTTTTAGCCATTATCCTTAACTACTATCTCGGCTATTTTTTATATGAAAAAACCAAAGTAAAACTCTTTCACTCCTCTTTTGGAAAAAGGGCATTTTTATGGGGGCATAAGTATGGCTACTCTGCACTTTTACTCTCATGGCTACCACTCATCGGGGATCCCTTAACTATAGTCGCTGGACTTGTTCGCCTGAATTTTGTTTGGTTTATTGTGATTGCTGGAATGTTGAGAGTGTTGCGTTATTGGTTTATTGTGATGGTCTGGCAATTAAATTAAAT
>NZ_JALUKE010000218.1 GCF_027056685.1 Sulfurimonas sp. | reverse complement strand
CTTATGCGCTTAGTTACTCAACACTTCCCCGTAAAAAAGCACAAGGAAGAGTAGAATTTACGCATAACGACATAAGTTATTTTAATCGTGAAGAGATAAAATTTTTAACCCGTGCAACTTTTAACAGACTCACACAGAGTAACTTCCAATCTATTAAAGATATTATTTATAATCCTCTTAGTTTTGAAAAAGAGTTAGCACTTCGTACAGATATTTCTGGTTCAAATTATGACTTAACACCTATTATAATTGTTGAAGAAATTCCACAAACAAAGCTCACACTCACTCTTGATGCCAAGACATACGATGACACAAAAGAGGACATTATCTTTTCTTAACAAAAAATTAGCTAAAATATCAAAAATATATTATTACAAAGGTTTCCTAACTATGCTTTTAGATGTTGTAGAAATTCAAAAGATATTGCCCCACCGTTATCCATTTTTGCTTGTTGACAGAGTGACAGATATGACAAAAGGTGAATCAATCATCGCTTATAAAAATGTCTCTATCTCTGAACCTGTTTTTCAAGGTCACTTTCCAGGTCATCCTATCTATCCAGGTGTTATGATTTTAGAAGGAATGGCACAAGCTGGTGGTATTTTATCGTTCTTAAGTATGGGCGAATTAAGTGAAGAAGAGATTGCAAATAAAGTAGTTTACTTTATGAGTATTGACAAAGCAAAATTTAGAACTCCTGTAAGACCTGGCGACCAACTTGAGTATAGAATCTCAGTTATCAAACAAAAAGGTACTATCTGGATGCTTAAAGGTGAAGCTTATGTTGACAACAAACTTGCAAGTGAAGCTGAATTAAAAGCTATGATAGTAGATAAATAAAGGTCATATTTTGTCAAAAATATCTGAATTAGCCGTTATTGAAGATGGTGCAGTTATTGGAGTTGATGTCACAATAGCGCCTTTTTGTTTTATATCTAGTCAAGCAGTCATTGGCGATGGAACTACCATCGCAGCAAACAGCTCTATTTATGGGAAAACAACAATCGGCAAGAACAATAGAATCTTTTCAAACGCAGTCATCGGTTCAATTCCACAAGATTTGAAATTTAACGGTGAAGATGTTGAACTTATTATTGGTGATGACAATACAATTCGAGAATTTACACTTTTTAACCCAGGAACAAAGGGTGGCGGTGGAAAAACTATTGTTGGCAATCACAATCTCTTTATGGGCTATGTCCATTTAGGACATGATGTAATCATAGGAAACCACTGTATTTTAGCAAACGCAGCGACACTTGCCGGGCATGTTGAACTTGGCGATTATGTTGTTATTGGCGGTATGACTCCTGTCCATCAGTTCGTACATATTGGCGACTATGCAATGGTAGGAGGAGCAAGTGCTTTAGCACAAGATATTCCTCCATACTGTATGGCTGAGGGAAACCGTGCTTCACTGCGAGGATTAAATCTCACTGGTCTGCGTAGAAATCTTGATAGAGAAGATATAAATGCACTTAAAAGTGCTTATAGAGAGCTCTTCGAATCAGGCAAACCATTAAAAGAGACTGCAAGTTCAATACTTGATGAGACGAAAAATTTTCATGTAATAGATTTGTGCAACTTTGTAATTAAAACAAAACGCGGTATACCGTTTGAAAGGAAAAATATATGATTCACAGACATTGTAGTTTTTGTGACGCAAGTGAAAGCGAAAAAAATCCACTTATAGCAGGAAATGGTGTTTACATCTGTAAGAACTGTGTGGTATCTGCCTATAAAATTATGTTTGGTGATGAAAAAGAGCTTGCACAAGAGACAAACAATCAACTTACGGATGCTGTTGATAAACTTATGACACCAAAAGAGTTAGATAACTTTTTAGGAGAATATATCATAGGTCAAGAGAGAGCGAGAAAACTTCTTAGTGTGGCTGTTTATAACCACTACAAAAGAATTTTTAAACTCCATAGTGCAGCAGATGATGATACTGAAATAGCAAAATCAAATATTTTGCTTATTGGTCCAACAGGAAGTGGTAAAACACTTATGGCACAAACCATAGCGCGTGTACTAAATGTTCCTATTGCCATAGCAGATGCGACAAGTCTTACTGAAGCTGGTTATGTTGGAGAGGATGTAGAAAATATCTTAACAAAACTCATTCAAGCTGCAGATGGTGATGTAGAACGAGCGCAAAAAGGGATTATTTTTCTTGATGAAGTAGATAAAGTATCTCGTATGAGTGAAAATCGTTCTATCACTCGTGATGTAAGTGGTGAAGGCGTGCAACAAGCACTTCTTAAAATCATAGAAGGCTCTTCTGTAAACATTCCACCAAAAGGTGGGAGAAAACATCCAAATCAAGAGTTCACATCAATTGACACAACAAATATTCTCTTTATTTGTGGTGGAGCATTTGATGGTCTTAGTGAAATTCTTAAACGCAAACAGGGTGAAAATGTACTTGGATTTGGACATGAAAAGAAGACAAAAGATGAAGCAAAACCAACTTACGATATGGTTGAGCCAGATGACTTAGTACATTATGGACTTATTCCAGAACTTGTAGGGCGTCTTCCTATTATTGCTTCGCTCAATGAGATCACAGAAGATGATATGGTTCGCATTTTAACAGAGCCAAAAAATTCACTTATTAAACAGTACAAAAAACTCTTTGCAATTGATGATGTTGAGCTTAATTTTGAAGAAGATTCACTTCGAGCAATTGCACAAAAAGCCATTAAACGCAAAACTGGTGCTCGCGGATTACGCGCAATTTTAGAAGAGAGTATGATAGACATTATGTATGAACTCCCTGAATATGCTGAATATGAAGTGCTCATTACAAAAGAAGTAATACAAGAGAATGAAAAACCTGTTTATATAAAAAAATCTTCTCAAAAAACGGCATAAGGCAAAATAATGATATTTAATAAAATAATAGGTCTCTTCTCCAATGACCTTTCAATAGATTTAGGAACAGCAAATACAATCGTTATTGCTAAAGGAAGAGGTATCATTATTAATGAGCCTTCTGTTGTTGCAGTAAAGACTGAAAAATATGGACAACAACGCGTTTTAGCAGTTGGTCATGAAGCAAAAGATATGGTTGGAAAAACTCCAGGAAATATCAAAGCTATACGACCAATGAGAGATGGTGTTATTGCCGACTTTGATATGACAGAGAAGATGATTAGAAAATTCATTGAAAAAGCACATGGAAGAAGTGCGCTTATCTCTCCTCGTATCATTATCTGTGTTCCTTATGGTCTAACACAGGTTGAGCGTAAGGCTGTTCGTGAATCAGCACTTAGTGCAGGTGCTCGTGAAGTTTTTCTTATAGAAGAGCCTATGGCTGCAGCAATTGGTGCTGGTGTAGATATTCGTGAGCCACAAGGACATCTTGTCGTTGATATTGGTGGTGGAACTACAGAGATTGGTGTTGTTTCATTAGGTGGTCTTGTACTTTCAAAAAGTATTCGTACAGCTGGTGATAAAATAGACCAAGGCATCGTCAACTATGTAAGAAAAAAATACAATCTTCTTATAGGTGAAAGGGTCGCAGAAGAGATTAAAATCAACATTGGAACTGCTGTAAGTCTTGATGAAGATCTTACTATGATTATAAATGGGCGTGATCAAGTTGAAGGACTTTTAAGTTCAGTTGAGCTTACAAGTGAAGATGCAAGAGAAGCTATGAAAGAGCCACTTAAAGAGGTAGCAGAAGCACTTCGTGATGTACTAGAGCGCATGCCGCCTGATTTGGCAGGTGATATTGTCAACCATGGTATTATTCTTACTGGTGGTGGTGCACTTATCCGTCAACTTGACAAATACCTCTCAGACATAGTAAAAATTCCAGTTTTTGTGGCAGACGAACCACTTCTTGCTGTTGCGAGAGGAACAGGAAAGGCATTAGAAGAGATAGACCTACTTCAAGAACTTTTTGAGAATGAATAAAAAGTCACTTTTATACTTTTTTTTACTGATAGCACTCTTTGTGGGTGCTCTCATTTACTCTCCTGTAATCCAGTCACCTTTTATTACTGCACTTAACTCTTTAAAAAATAGTTATTTTAAGGGAATAAATTATGTCGATGACACCATAGATAAATATTTTTTTCAAGCAGATAGAATTAGTGAACTTACAAAAAAACTCAAAACATACAATATTTTACAGATTAAACTACAAGATTGCAATAATGAATTAAGAGATTTATATAAAGAAAATAATGCAAGTTTTGCTTCAAATCCCCATTTTGAACTTGTGCATGCAAGTTCATACCAAAAATTTGGAGATTTTAACCGTCTTTGGATTGATATACCAGACTATAATGCTTCAAAAATTTACGGACTGCTTTATAATAATTTTGTAGCTGGGATTGTTATTAATGAACATAAAAAGCCGCTTGCTCTTTTAAATAGTGACATTAAAAGTACCTATGCTGTCTCTGTTGGCAAAGAAAAAGCACCTGGAATTGCACATGGTAACAGTGGTGAGAAGATTATTGTCAGTTTTATCCCAGCATGGTTTAATATTCATATTGGAGATGAAGTAACAACATCAGGACTTGATAATATATTTTTTAAAGGTTTAAAGGTTGGAACAGTGGTATCAATCAAACAACTTCAAGGGTATCAAAGTGCGGTGATTGTTCCCTATTTTCACTCTTATGAACCTAACTATTTTTATATGATACGGAGTCTTAAATGAAATATTTACTTATACTTTCACTCTTTTTTTTCACACTAAACGCAGCTGATGCCAAACAAAAAGTGACTATAGGTCTTGGTCCATACATCCAAACGCAGCCCTATAAAGATGTCTCCCCTCTTCTTGTTCCCTCCCCCGTTATTTTCTTTGACAACTCTCTTTTTTACATCCGTTGGAGTAGATTTGGAATGTACTTTTTAGGGAAAAAAGAGAAAGAGTATGCTTGGGGGTTTTCCATCACAGCACAGCCTCGAACTTATGGATATAAAGCAAATGATTCTAAAACTTTAAAAGGTATGGATGAGAGAAAAACAAGCTTTGAAGCAGGTCTTGCTTTTAGTGCAAGCTACCATAAAAAGCACATAGAAACAATGCTCCTTACCGATATGCTTGGCAGGTATAACTCATGGATATTTAAAACAGAAATAGGAGATGAATACCATCTCAATAAGTTGAGTTTTTATCCAAGTTTGATTGTTATTTACCAGTCACAAAAATTTCTTGACTACTACTACGGTGTAAAAGAATCAGAAAAAATTGATGGAATAAGACCAGCATATACACCAAGTGACGGAGTACTTTTTGGCGCACAAACTTACATCAGTTATCCACTCACAAAAAAGCTCTCAACACTCATAAATATAAGAGCTGACCTAATTCCACAGACTGCGTATAACTCACCAATAGTCAATGATAGATTTATCTATTCAGGACTTCTCTCACTTATTTATACTTTTGAGTATTAAACTCATCAAATATTAAGTGCCTCTTTTGTATAATAAACAAATTTTTATATATACATTTTCAAGAGGTAACAAATGCCAAAACGCACTGACATCAAAACAATTTTACTTATAGGTTCTGGTCCTATTATTATCGGTCAAGCTTGTGAGTTTGACTATTCTGGGACACAAGCTGTTAAAACACTCAAAGAGCTAGGCTATCGTGTTGTACTTATAAACTCAAACCCTGCTACGATTATGACCGACCCTGAATTTGCAGACAGAACATATATTGAGCCTATTAAAGAAGAGATTATTGCCAAAATCATAAAAGATGAAAATGTAGATGCAGTACTCCCTACAATGGGAGGGCAAACTGCACTTAATGTTGCTATGAGCATGTATGAAAAAGGGATGCTTGAAGGCGTTGAATTTTTAGGTGCAGACCCACAAGCTATTAATAAAGGTGAAGATAGACATCTCTTTAATGAAGCTATGACAAAGATTGGTATGGATTTACCAAAAAGTAAAAATGCATATAGCGTTGAAGAGGCTCTTGAAGTAGCAAAAGAGATAGGTTTTCCAGTAATTTCACGAGCCTCTTTTACCCTTGCTGGTGGAGGTTCTGGTGTCGCTTACAATATGGAAGAGTTTGAAAAACTTGCTCAAGAGGGAATTAGTGCAAGTCCTATAAATGAAATAGAAATCATGGAATCTATGCTCGGCTGGAAAGAGTATGAGATGGAAGTTATTCGTGACAAAGCAGACAACTGTATTATCGTCTGCTCAATCGAGAACTTTGACCCAATGGGTGTACATACTGGTGACTCTATCACAGTAGCCCCTGCCCTTACGCTCACAGATAAAGAGTACCAAAGAATGCGTGATGCATCTTTTGCAATTTTACGTGAGATTGGTGTTGATACGGGTGGAAGTAATGTTCAGTTTTCAATTGACCCAAAAACAGGAAGAATGATAGTCATTGAGATGAATCCTCGTGTAAGCCGTTCATCTGCTCTTGCATCAAAAGCAACAGGTTACCCAATAGCAAAAGTGGCAACGCTCTTGGCAGTTGGATTTACACTTGATGAAATTACAAATGACATTACAGGAACACCTGCTGCGTTTGAGCCAGTGATTGACTATGTTGTTACAAAAATCCCTCGTTTTACATTTGAAAAATTTCCAGAAGCACAAAGCACACTCTCAACTTCTATGAAATCAGTCGGTGAAGTTATGGCGATTGGGCGTACCTTTAAAGAGTCTATTCAAAAAGCACTCTGCTCACTTGAAACAGGTCTTTGTGGATTTGATGACATCAATGCAGATGATGAATTTGTAAAACATGAAATTCGCCGTCCAAACGCAGATAGAATCCTCTATGTTGCAGAAGGATTTAGAAGAGGTATGACAATAGATGAGATGTTTAACACTTGTGCTATTGACCCATGGTTCTTATATCAAATGCAAGAGATGATAGAGACTGAAGAAACAGTGAGCGATAAAATTCTTTTTGATGCTGAGTTAATGAGAAATGTAAAAGTAGATGGCTTTTCAGACAAAAGAATTTCTCAACTTATTTTGAAAAATTCTGGAGAAAATGTAAGCGAAGATCTTGTTTATGAAGCAAGAAAAAAGCTTGGTGTTTCACTAGAATATAACGAAGTAGATACTTGTGCTGCTGAATTTGAAGCACTCACTCCATATCTCTACTCTACAACAAACATTACAAAACTTCCAAATGTTACTACGCGTAAAAGTGATAGAAAAAAAGTACTTATTCTTGGTGGTGGACCAAATAGAATCGGTCAAGGAATTGAGTTTGACTACTGTTGTGTGCATGCTGCGTTTGCACTTAAAGAGATGGATGTTGAGACTATTATGTACAACTGTAATCCCGAAACAGTCTCAACAGATTACGACACTTCTGATGTTTTATACTTTGAACCAATTGACTTTGAACATGTACGAGAGGTAATTGAAAATGAAAATCCAGATGGAATTATTGTTCACTTTGGTGGACAAACACCACTAAAACTTGCAGATTCTCTTACAAAAATTGGTGCAAAAATCATTGGTACCCCCTCTGCTGTTATTGATTTAGCAGAAGATAGAGAACAGTTCTCTGACTTTGTAAACAAATATGGACTAAAACAGCCAGAAAACGGCCTTGCACGAACAAAAGAAGAGTCTTATGTAATTGCTGAGAAATTAGGCTTTCCTGTACTTGTTCGCCCTTCATTTGTTCTTGGTGGTCGAGGTATGCGCATAGTTTACTCTGAAGATGAACTCCGTCAATATATGGACTTAGCAGTTTCGGTTTCACACAATGCGCCAGTTTTAATTGATAAATTTTTAGATCAAGCGATTGAGCTAGATGTTGATTGTATCTCTGATGGAGAAAATGTCTACATTGGTTCTGTTATGCAGCATATTGAAGAGGCTGGTATCCACTCTGGAGACTCTGCTTGTTCTCTTCCTCCTGTTAATTTAACGGATGAGATGATAGAAAAAGTAGAGCAGCAAACAAAAACAATTGCACTGGGGCTTGGTGTTCGTGGACTTATGAATGTACAGTATGCAATTTATCAAAATGAAATTTACCTTATTGAGGTAAATCCTCGTGCCTCAAGAACAGTACCATTTGTATCTAAAGCAACAGGTATGCCTTTGGCAAAAGTTGCTACGCGTGTTATGATGGGTGAAGATCTTCAAAGTGCATTAGCATACTATGACAAATACAATATTGTAGAAGAGCATAACGGTCTTCGCCGTCCACGACTAAAAGGACATGTTTCTGTTAAAGAGGCAGTTTTTCCTTTCCATAAACTCTATGGTGCAGATTTAGTTCTCTCTCCAGAAATGAAATCAACTGGTGAAGTTATGGGCATCAGTAAAAACTTTGGTGTAAGTTTCGCAAAAGCACAACTGAGTGCTGGAAATAAAATTCCAACAGGCGGCACTTGTTTCTTATCTTTTGTAGATACAGACAAAGAACATGCAGGAGAGATTGGTCGTGGACTTGTAAGCCATGGTTTTAAACTTATGGCAACAAAAGGAACACAAAAAGCACTTGAAGATGCAGGTGTTGCATGTGATTTAGTTCTCAAAATTTCTGAAGGTCGTCCAAATATTGAAGATAGTATGAAAAATGATGAAATTGCTATGGCTATAAACACTTCTGACAACAACACAAGTAAAAAAGATGCTGTTGTTATTCGCCAAGAGGTACTTAAACGCAGCATACCATACTTTACGACACTTAGTGCTGCTAGAGCCCTTATTCTTGCTTTAGATGAAATGGAAGATGAGCAATGGACAACATCAACAGCACTACAAGATTTTCTGATATAACTCAAAAAATCATTCTTACCCAAACAGATACAACGGTTGGCTTTTTGTCCCAAAATGGGACAAAACTGGCACAAATAAAATCTCGTCCACCCACCAAACCTTTTATAAAAGTTTATAAAAACTTTAAATCACTTGCTTATGATAAAGTACGTATTCCAAACAAACAGAAGAATCGTGTAAGAAGAGCAAAGCAAAGTAGCTTTATTATTAAGACACGATCTTTTAGAGTAGCACATCCCATACTTCAATCAACTCTTTTACAAAATTTAAGCTGGAGTTACTCTACATCTGCAAATGAAAGCGGTAAAAAATTTTTAAGAAACTTTTGTGAAGAAAAAGCTGATATAATTATAGAAGATAAAATAGGTTTATTTGAGAACAAAGCATCAAAACTCTATAAAATCAATAATAAAAAAATAGTGAGGTTACGATGATAAAACTTATCCAAGCACTTTTAAGTGGTGTTTTTTTTACCTTTATCCTAGATTTTTTCATTATTTTAGGAATACAAATCAATTATATTAGACCACATAATATAAATGTTTTTTATAATATTTTATTTGCAGATCATCAAAATATATTTATATTTCTCTTTTTTACAATTATTATTGGCTACCTCATTACCTATACAACAACAAAAAGTGCCTTAATAGGTGTTGGTACACTTTTTATATTGGCATTTGCAACACTCATTCCACCTATCGGTGAAAAAGTTGGTGAATTTATTTTACTTAAAAAAGACATAACACTAAAAACAGCAAAATTTTCTTACCATGGTAATATCTATTATGATGGAAGAAGTGAAATTACAATGTATGACTATAAACTTAAAAAGGTTATAATTCTAAATAAAAATCAAGTAATAGGTGAATACTAAATGACAAAAAACAGACATATATCTTCAATAGCTAGTGGAGTAGCACTAGGCACAGCAGGTCTTCTTATGATGGGAACGCTTAGTGGATGTGAAAAAAAACAAGAAGCACAAAATAAATTTTTGGTGATTGAACAACAAGCAAATGGTAAATACAAAGTCATAGAGGAGATGCCAACAGAAGGTCCTACTCGTGCTATTATTCGTGAAAAGGATGCAGATGGTCATGTAACTGAACGATTTATGAATGAAGCAGAGATGAAAGCACTTGCAGATCAAGAGTATAAGAAAGTACAAGATGGTACAAGTGAAACACTCCAAAATAATGGTGAAAGCGGAGGAATGGGACTAGCAAGCACTATTTTAGCAGTTGCGGCAGGTAGCCTTCTTGGAAATATGATTGGTAACTCACTAATGAATAATAAAAATTTTGCAAGAAATGCGAGTAGTGCGAATAGAAGTGCATATAGCCGTTCTGCTGCTTCAAAATCCAGAAAAAGTTCAAGCAGTAGAAAAAGCTTTTTTGGAGGGAGTTCAAGAAGCTCTTCAAGCAGAAGTAGTGGTGGATTTTTTGGAGGCTAAGAAATAATGGTAACGACACTACAACTTAAACCAATAGATGATGCAACATTAGAAGAGATAGGCTTTTCGTGGCATACAGATAGTGACGGCACAAAATATGTTAGTGATGCTGTAGTGGAAGTCACTCAAGCTGAAGCAGATACCTACTATGAAGCTACAAACGCAATATATGATATGTATGTCGAAGCTGCAGAGTATGTTATAGCAAATAATCTATTTTTTGATTTAGGTATTCCATTTAATCTTATAGAGATGATTAAAAAATCTTGGGAAAATGATGTACATTGGCATATTTACGGACGATTTGATTTAGCAGGTGGTATTGATGGACAAGATATTAAGCTTATTGAGTTTAATGCAGATACACCAACTGCCCTTTTTGAAACTGCCCTACTCCAATGGGGTATATTGAAATCAAACGATATGGATGATGAAAAACAGTTTAACAATGTCTATGAGGCTATCAGTGATAACTTTAAACGCCTGGTTACTCTTTTTGATGATACTAGTAGTTTTGATGAACATTATGATGGTTGGAAAATTCTCTTCTCATGCGTTGCTGGAAATGATGAAGAAGAGGCTACTACAAGACTACTCCAACAGATGGCAACTGATGCAGGTTTTGTAACACATTTTGAGTATCTTAATAATGTTCAATTTGATGATACAGGTGTTTATGATGCTGAAGGAAATCAGTATGAATACTGGTTTAAACTCTATCCATGGGAAGATATAGCGGTAGATGAACCAGAACTTGCCACTACACTTTCAAACATTATGCTAAATCAAAAAGCAATAATACTCAATCCAGCATATACACTTCTTTTTCAATCAAAAGGAATGTTAGCTATTCTTTATGAACTTTTTCCAGATTCACCCTACCTTTTACAAACCTCATTTGAACCTTTAAATGGTATAAAACAGGTAGAAAAGCCAGTTTTTGGGAGAGAAGGTGCAAATACTAAAATCATAAATGCAGATAAATCTGTTGCAAGCCAGACAGATGGACCATATGATAACTACAAAAAGGTATATCAAGAGTATGTAGAATTTCCAAAAGATATTCACGGTGCGAAATACCAAGCAGGTCTCTTTTTTGCATATGAAGCATGCGGTCTCTCTTTTAGAAAGGGTGGAGATATTTTAGACAATATGAGTAAGTTTGTCGGGCATATAATTATATAAATTGCCTTTTTTTTCCTCCAACCTATCATACATATCAAGCATGTTTAGATAGTCTTGATGTAGAGTAGTGTCGCATAAAAGTACATCACCATCCAATACTTTTAAAGCCTTAATCACTCTCTCTTGTGTATAAATAGTATATAAAGCCTCTTCATAATCACTAAAGTCCAGTTCAGACTCTTCCATTTTTACTATTTCTACTATGATATGACCGATGATGTCTGTTCCATATTCAAGCAGTTCAAGAGCTTCTTCCATCTCCCCAAGTGCAAAAAGCACCTCTGCTTTAAACTCTCTAAGCGTGAAATTATTTTTAAATATAACGCCAATATATTTTTCCATATTGAGCGACTCTTCCAACTGCTCTATCTCTATCATTACATCTTGTGGATCATAATCTTTGAAGTTAAGCACCATATCACGAACTCTTTTTCCATTGTTTTTGTTATTATAAATCAAATCTGACATAGGATAAACTTCTGAAATAGTAGGAACAATAAGCTGACAAGAGTAAAAACCTAAATACTCATACTCTCTGATATAACTCTTTTTATCCATACTCTTTAGAATCTTCATTAAGTATATATGCTCTTCTTTTGTACTCTTACCATTGTAACTCCAAGAAGCATATTCAAAACTCTTTTTAGCACTTAAAAAGCCAAAGCCGAGTTTTCCATTTGAGTCTATGAAGTGTGACTCTAAGTTAAAGCTATCCGCAACTAAACTCATATCAAATGTTGGTTTTTCAAAACTATCAAGATTCTCTAAAGAACGTCCCTGCATAAGCTCCGTCATAGTTCTTTCCAAAGAGACTTCTAAAATAGGATGTGCCCCAAAAGAGACAAAGAGTGTGCCTTTTTTTGGATTTATAAAAGAGATAGCGGTCACGGGAAACTTTCCACCCAAAGAGGCATCTAGGACTTCTACTATATAACCTAATGCTCTTAGTGATTCTACATCTTTATTGACTCTTGGAAATGATTCTATTAGCTCTTTTGGAAACTTCGGTAAAGCATAGCCATTTTTAATAATTTCTATTTTTGCATAGCGTTCAAAAATTTCACTTAATGCTTGAACTTGTGCTTCAAGAGGAGTATTCCCCGTTGCAAGACCATTACTCACATAAAGATTAGCAAGTATATTTATGGGAAAATAGACCTCTTTATTTATATCTTGTTCTATAAAAGGAAGTGCCACTATTTTGTCTTCATAGTCACTATTAAAATCTACTAGGTCCTCATCACAAAGCTCTACATCTTCATCATAAATAGCTCGTAACTCTTCATTTAAAAACTTTCCTCCAAACTCAAATGCCACTTCATCAGGATACTGTTTTCTCTGAGGAAGATAGAAGTCTATAAAAAAATTGTTTGTTTGAAGTCTCTCTATATACTCACCCAAAGCACTCGCCATAGAAGCTTCTGAAAATATACCTTTTCCATTTGAATATATATGCCTTGGTGCTTCTTTTGAAGTAAGGTTGACAGAGTAGCAGTTTTGAAGAGGATTCTTTTCTAAAGAAAACTGAGTTTCACAAGCCATATCGGACAAAGTTTTTTTCATTTTTGTAAGTGTTTCTTCTAGAAGTGCATCTTTAGAGAGTAGTTTCATTATGTTTATATCCTTTGGTTAGAGAATTATATCTCCAAATGCCTTGGATAGCATTAATGATAAGAAATTTAATTATTAAAAAAATGTAAATAGGATTTATTAGTCTATGTTGTAGAAAATAGAGAGTGGCGCGGTGGATGGGGCTCGAACCCACGACCCCCTGCGTGACAGGCAGGTATTCTAACCAACTGAACTACCACCGCGCATTTATTTCTTCCTTGATTAAGAAAAAATTGAATATAAAATTGTCACTTGTTTTTTGATTTAGTTGTGCTAAAATTTTTAACGAAGCATACTAAAAGTATGTGAGTTGTAAATTTGAGTGCAAATAAACAAAAAATGGTGGGCACTACTGGACTCGAACCAGTGACATCTACCTTGTAAGGGTAGCGCTCTACCAACTGAGCTAAGCGCCCTAAATAATGTTTTTTATTTTACTCGTCGTCAATCCCTCATTCGGATACTTGATGTATACCTCACTCAGTATTTCCTAGATTAAAAGAAAAATCATAAATTTAGATTTCAAAATCTAAAACACCAAAATAATGGCGACCCCTAAAGGATTTGAACCTCTGTTACTACCATGAAGTGATAGTGTCCTTGGCCACTAGACGAAAGGGTCATTATCTTTCATTTAACAAAAGGCTGTTAACAAAAAAAGTTTAATTTTCAATAGATGTGCTAAGGTTTTAGCGAAGCATAGTAAACTATGTAAGCTGAAAGCTTCGTGCATATATTGCAAATTATGGTGGGCACTACTGGACTCGAACCAGTGACATCTACCTTGTAAGGGTAGCGCTCTACCAACTGAGCTAAGCGCCCATCTAACTAAAATATTTTTTGATTTAGTCGTGCATAAGGTTTTAGCGAAGCATACATAAAGTATGTGAGCTGAAAACTTTTGTGCGAATAAACAAAAAAGTGGCGCGGTGGATGGGGCTCGAACCCACGACCCCCTGCGTGACAGGCAGGTATTCTAACCAACTGAACTACCACCGCAAATTTGTTCCTTACTCTGCGTCAAAAAAATGTTCACATACTGTAGTATGCTTCACAATTTTTTTCCTTGATTAAGAAAAAATTGAATCTTTTTTAGTTTAAAAATGGTGTCCTGTGATGGATTCGAACCATCGGCCACATCATTAAAAGTGACGTGCTCTACCAGCTGAGCTAACAAGACATTTGCCTCTTATTGTTAAGAGGTCGAAATTATAGACAAAAAGATTTTATATGTCAAGATATTTTACAAAGAATTTAGAAAAAAGTCTCTTTATCCAGAAGAAGCAACATTTTTATAGCCATAAGTGCACTTTGATGCTGTACATAATTTCTATCTCCAAAAAAATGCAGATGTTTTTCAATGTGCTGCGTTTGACTGCGTACACCAATATAAACAGTCCCCACTGGTTTTTCATCAGTTCCCCCTGCATCGCCTGCTATTCCGCTTATTGCAAGTGCATAATCAGCATCACTTACATTCAAAGCACCATCACTCATCTCTTCTACTACAGCAGCGCTTACTGCACCATTCTCTTCTAAAATAGTATGATCAACTGCAAGCCAGTTTTCTTTTAATGCATTAGAGTATGTCACCAAAGAGCCTTCAAGGATTTTTGATGCTCCATTCTGTTTTGTAAAATAATAAGCAAGTAATCCACCTGTACAACTTTCGGCAAAACTCACCTTTTTTCCACTATGGTAGAGTTTGTCAATAATATATTCAATAATATTTGAAGATGCTATGAATTTTTTAGGAAGTAATTTTTTAGATGCCTCCATAAATTTTGTAATATCTCCATATTTTTTACTATAAATATCAAGTCTCAACCATCCCTCAACTTTTTGCACAAAATCAAAATGCACCTCATAAGTTTGAGCAATTGGGGTAAGAATATTTACCAAGGTCTCCCTCTCCTCTTCAAAAATATGGGCAACTGCCTTTATTTCACTATTATGCAGGAGAATTTCGGGCATCTTTTCTCCCTCATCTATCTGCAAAACATTCACAAAAGAGCCCTTATATTCTAAGAGGTAACTTCTCTCTTCAAATAGAGAAACTTTTTGAGGAATAAGCATACCATCACGAAGAATTTGATTGTCATTTGTTGCCGTACAGATTACTTTTCCAATCGTTGAAAAATTCTGTTTTGTAGTAACAATCACAACTTTACTAGCTGCGTTTAGAGCCTCTTCAAGGTAGAGAAACAGAGATGTATCTGTATCTTTTAAAAAGCTTATCATATCTATAAAAGCAAGCTCTGCTTCTAAAGTTCTTAAAATATACTCTTTTAAAGGTGGGTTATAGGTAAACTTATTACCGATAAATATTAGATGTGTTTTCATACCATATTATAGCAGTTTTATCAGCTTTTAAACACATTAAAGATATAATGCAAAGAATTTATAATTATAATAATATTTTGAGGTTTCAATGGACTACAAAGACACACTACTTTTACCGACAACAACATTCGCTATGCGCGGCAACTTAATAAACAACGAACCAAAGCGTTACGCTGCTTGGGATGAGAAAAAAGTTTATTTCAAAATGAAAAACGAGCGCAGAGATGCTGAGAATTTTACACTTCATGATGGACCTCCTTATGCAAATGGGCATATTCACATTGGGCATGCTTTAAACAAAGTCCTTAAAGACATCATCATAAAGCACAACTATTTTAATGGAAAATCTGTACGATTTACGCCAGGTTGGGATTGTCATGGTCTTCCAATTGAGCAACAAGTTGAGAAGAAACTTGGCGGCAAAAAGAAAAAAGAGCAACTTGAAACAGCAGAGATCCGTAAACTCTGTCGTGAGCACGCTGCAAAATTTGTAGATATTCAAAGAGCTGAATTTAAAACACTCGGTATCATCGCTGACTGGGAAAAACCTTATGTGACGATGGACTACAGATTTGAAGCAAACATTTTTAGAACACTTTGTGATGTTGCAAAAAAAGGTCTGCTCATAGAACGCAGCAAACCTGTATTTTGGTCATGGGCAGAGCGTACTGCACTTGCTGAAGCAGAAGTTGAATATGAAGACAAAGAGGATTACTCTATCTTTGTTGCGTTTGAACTCGATGACAAGGCAAAAGAAAAACTAGGACTTGCAAAAGAGTCAAAAGCTGCTCCTGTTATCTGGACAACAACACCGTGGACTATGCCTGCAAATACAGGTATTTCACTCAACCCTGAAGAGGAGTATGTGCTTACCAGTGATGGCTATATTGTTGCTAAAAAACTTTACAACTCTTTAATAGAGAGCGAAGTTATTAAAGGTGAAGTTGTAAAAACTTTCCATGCAAGTGAGCTAGAAAATCTAAACGCAGTAAATCCACTTAATGGAAGAAAATCACACATTGTTCTTGGTGAACATGTACTTATGGAAAATGGTACAGGTTGTGTCCATACAGCACCAGGTCACGGTGAAGATGACTACCGTGTAGGACTCAAGTACAATCTCGAGGTTGTTATGCCTGTTGATGAAACAGGATGTTTTGATGCAACTGTCGTGCGTGAAAAACTTATTCCAAACGCAGAAGAGTTTGTAGGTCGCCATATTTTCAAATCAAATGAAGATATTTTAGAACTTATGGGTGATGCGGTATTACAAACAAATAAATTTGTCCACTCTTATCCACATTGCTGGAGAAGTCATACTCCGCTTATTTACCGTGCTACAAAACAGTGGTTTATCTCTGTTGATGGAGTCCCTGAGGGTGAGAGCAAAACACTTCGTGAAATTGCACTCTCTGAAGTTGAAAAAACAAAATTTATTCCTGAAACAGGTCGTAACCGTTTGAACTCTATGGTTGAAAACCGTCCTGACTGGTGTATCTCTCGTCAACGAGATTGGGGTGTGCCTATTGCATTTTTTAGAGTAAAAGCTACTGGTGAAGTACTTCTTGATGAAAAGGTCATGAACTTTGTTGCTATGATTTTTGAAATGCAAGGAAGTGATGCGTGGTACTCCATGGATATTTCACAGCTTCTTTACCCTGGTTCAGGTTATAAACCTGAAGAGCTTGAAAAAGTTACAGATATTTTAGATGTATGGTTTGATTCAGGTTCAACTTGGAACTCAGTACTCAAATCTCGAAACTATGATGCAGGTACATATCCAGCTGATTTATATGTTGAGGGAAGTGACCAGCATCGTGGTTGGTTCCAATCTTCACTCTTTTTATCATCTGCTGTACAGCATAAAGCGCCATACAAAGGTGTACTTACTCACGGTTTTACTGTTGATGAGAAGGGTGAGAAGATGTCAAAGTCTAAAGGCAATGTCATCGCACCTGAAAAAGTACTCAAAGAGTACGGAAGTGAAATACTGCGTTTATGGGTAGCTTCATCTGATTATCAAGGTGACTTAAAAATCTCTCAAGGCATCTTAAAACAGACAAGTGAGAACTACCGTAAACTAAGAAATACTTTTAGAATTATGTTGGCAAATATTAATGACCTAGATGCACTTACTCCTAATGAAGAGATGGGTGATTTGGATAAATGGATTCTTAGTGTAACTGCGGATGTTTTAACAGAAGTACATACACAATTCTCAGAATATAATTTCGTAAATGGTATGAGTACACTCAATAATTTCATAGTAAATGAACTTAGTGGTATGTACATTGATATGACAAAAGACAACTTGTACTGTAATGCAAAAGATTCTAATCGTCGTCGTGCAAGTCAAAGTGCAATGGCTATGATAACAAAAACATTACTTACGCTTATGGCACCTATCTTAACATATACAGCAGATGAGATAGTTGAAAATGCACCAGCTATTATCAAAGGTGATGCTGAAGATATTTTTGATATGACATACTCTCCATTAAACGCAGTAAAAACGCCTTTTGATGCTACATATATGGTAAAAGCTCGTGAAGGTTTTGGAGCAGTTGTAGATGGACTTAAAAAAGAGAAACTTATCAAATCAACACTTGAGCTTGTTATTTATACTGAATCAAAAACTGTTCTTGATATGAATAGAGTTGATGCAGAAGATTGGTTTGTTGTTTCTGGAATTCTTGAAGATAAACCAGAAGAGAATATTCTTGGAAGCTTTACACTTGATGATGATACATTTTCTATAGCAAAAGCAACCGCACACAAATGTCCAAGATGTTGGAAATACCAAGCAAAAGAAGAAGATTGTCTCTGTACTCGCTGCCAAAGTGTTGTAAATGCCTAACTTTAGTGAGCCTGTAACAATTTCATTTATTGCAGAGTCAATTGCTCTCATATTTGTTGTTGTGGGTATTGGCATATTTCTTGTAAAAAAATTCAAATAAATAAGTAAGAGGAAAAGAAGTGATAACACTCAAAGAAGCGCTTAGCCTTAGCAAAGAAGAACTAGACAATTTTAAAAATGAGCTTCGTAAAAAGATTGAAGAGAATAAAGAACTCAATGCATATATAGATGTAGAGAATGTTGGCGAAGGTATACCAATCGCCATTAAAGACAACATCCAAGTAAAAGATTGGTCTGTAACTTCAGGGAGCAAGATACTTCAAGGCTACATTGCACCCTACGATGCAACTGTTATAGAAAAACTTACAAACGCAGGACTTAGCCCATTTGGACGTACGAATATGGATGAGTTTGCTATGGGTTCTACTACTGAGTCTAGCTTTTATGGAAAAACACAAAATCCATATGCAAATGACAGAGTACCGGGTGGAAGTTCTGGAGGAAGCGCTGCGGCTGTTGGCGCAGGTCTTGCCATAGCTGCACTTGGTTCAGATACTGGTGGTTCTATTCGTCAGCCTGCAGCATACTGTGGAATAGTTGGGATGAAACCAACTTATGGACGCGTAAGCCGTTATGGTCTTGGAGCATACGCTTCAAGTTTAGACCAAATAGGACCTATGACGCAAAATGTCGAAGATGCAGCGATTTTGTATGACATCATCAGTGGTAGCGATGAAAAAGACTCTACAAATGCTATGATGGATGATAAAGTAGTACCAAATCTAAACGCAGCGAGAAAACTTACTATTGCCGTACTTCCAAAATACATTGAAAATGCAAGCGATGATGTCAAAGAGGCATATACAAAAGCCATAGAAGCACTCAAAGCCCAAGGACATACTATAGTTGAGCGTGAAATGATGGATGCAAAGTATGATATTTCAGCATACTACATTACGGCAACAGCAGAAGCGACAACAAATCTCGGGCGTTATGATGGCGTATGTTATGGAAACCGTGTTGAGGGAAAAAACCTTGAAGAGACTTACTACAACACAAGAAGTGAAGGTTTTGGTGATGAAGTTAAACGCCGTATTTTACTTGGAAACTTTGTACTCTCAAGTGGTTACTACGAAGCGTACTATGTAAAAGCACAAAAAACGCGTCATCTTATAAAAGATGAGTATGCAAAGATTTTCAATGATGTTGATTTGATTCTCTCTCCTGTTGCACCAACTGTTGCACCAAAGTTCGGTGAACTTGCAAATCCTATGGATATGTATCTGAGTGACCTTTATACCATCAGTGTCAATCTTGCTGGTCTCCCTGCACTTTCACTCCCTATTATGAAAAGCAGCGAAGGTATGCCAGTAGGTCTGCAACTTATTGCAAAAGCCTATGATGAACAGACACTGTTTGATGGAGCTTTAAGTTTAGAGGATGCTATTGCTTACAAAGCATAGCGTAACCAAAATGAAATAATCATTGAGTATTATTTCATTAGACTTCTTGCAAAACTTAAATATATTTCAGAGGAAAGAAAAAAGGATGAAATTGTGTAAAATCTTTTTTGAAGCGTAGCCATAGCTACGGTGAGAAAAAGTTTTATGCAAGTTCGCTTTTTTTATTCCTCCCTTTGGGCAATTTATAGAGAGCTTTACTCTGCGTTAGATAACCTTCACCGTAGCTACGGCTACGCT
>NZ_JALUKE010000217.1 GCF_027056685.1 Sulfurimonas sp. | reverse complement strand
TCTGTTGGATAAAGCGGTGTTAAGTTTTCAAAAAGTGGACGCTTTTTACTCTCTTCTGGTGGGAGTGAGTTTACTGCTTCTATTTTAATAAGTGCATAGTAGCGCTCTTGATCTTTTGGAGGTCTTACTTGCCCTGTGACTACATCTCCATTTCTAAGCGCAAAGCGTTTTATCTGTGTATTTGAAACATAGGCATCATTAATACTTTCATTAAAACTTTGATCAATAGAACGGATAAAACCATAACCATCTTGCATAATTTCTAAAATACCACTAAAGAGGATAAATCCACCCTGTGCCGTTTGTGCTTTTAAAATTTCAAAAATAACATCTTGGCGTTTAAGCTCATTTGGATGTTCAACACCAAGTTTCGTTGCCATATCAACAAGATCACCAATACTTTTTGTACGGAGTTCTTCAACACTTGAACCTTTTACGGGTGTATGTGTTCTTGAATTATTGTTTTTTCTGTTGTTATTGTTTTTTGGATTTTTTTTAGCTTGTTGTGTAGATGAAGTGCTTTCGCTCATAGGAATGACTGCCTTAACTTTTTTGGATTTTATTGCGGGAAAGATTAGAATATATTTTTGAGTATATATCTATTTGTATGTGAAATTTTACAATAACTTTACAGCGAATGTCAAGCTTAAGAGTCTCTTTGCTACAATTGCGCTCAAAAAAGGATACAAATATGTTAAAAATGATGATAGGTTTTTTTAAAGATTATTTTAAATATAAAGATGAAGTGAAAAAACAGAAGAGATGGATAGCAAAATTTACTACACAAAAAAATTATGCATTAAATCCTAGTTGGATGATGTCTACGAATTTGGAAATATGGTTAAGTGAGATGGAAAAAACATTTGGTAAGCGTTACTGCCCATGTTTTGAACCTTCAAATGATGAAGCACTCAATAAAAAGATGCTCTGCCCCTGTGAATTTATAGATGATGAAATAAAAGAGTATGGTACATGTCATTGTGCTCTGTTTGGTAGTCCTGATTTAGATAAGGCTGGATGGAAAGCATCATCAGATAGATTGATGAGTGAGTATCGCGTTCCACTAAATTTGAAAAATGGAGTTTTAGATACAAGAGGAATGCCAAAAGATTCTAGGCGTAATCTCGCTGTTCCTGATGCTATGCATCAGCTAAAATCTACATTAAATAGTTATAATCAAAAGCAATTGAGTATGATAGTAGAGTCTGAGCAAGAAGCAAAAAATTTAGAAAAAATTGCTTCTTTTCGTGGATATACTTACTCTAAAGAGCCAAAAGATGACTACTATAAAGTAAATTTAGAGTTTTAAGAGTAACTAATAGCTACTCAGTTACATCTTTTAAGATGGACTCAAAATCTTTTTGCGCTTTAAGTAACTCGGCTTTTGCCGCTTTGTCTTCTACTTTTGCAGAGCTAAGCCAGTTGTAAACAGCAGGGAAACCTACTACGACTTTGTTTTCACCTTTTTTCTTGTATATCATTGTCGTACATGGTGCAAAAGCTGCTGCTTGTGGTCTACTTTTTGAAACAGTGTAAATGACAGGCAATTTACAGATAGAGTATGTTAAATAAAAATCATACGGAGATTCTACTTTACCATCTTCTGTAAGTACTTCATTGAGATCCATATACTCTGGGACAACAAAGCCAAAGGGTTTAAATGCAGATTCAAGATTCATTGTAAATTCATCTTGTACATCATCCATATCATCATCTGGATCAACTTCCATCTCATAGGTAGTAACAAGATTGTGTGATGTTTGTAAACTATCTGCACTATATGTATGTACTGCGTTTACAAAACGCTTTTGAACGACGGCTAGTACCTCTTTTTCTATCTTTTTAAGTAGTGTGAGGTCTTTAATACCTAAAATTTTGCCCTGTGCCTCTGCTGTTAAGAAAGAGAGATGTAAATTATTTTCGCCTTTTGCTTGGTAAATCCCCATTCCCATTGGTGTAAAAGCACCAGCTTTTGGATACTTGTCAACAAGTTGCTTGGTGTATCTTTTACTCCAAAATGTCATAAGAGTAAAAATCTTGTATTTTGTCTCTTTAAACTGCTTCTTAAAAGGACCTATCATATTGCTATTTAGCTCTACATGTAAGCCACCCTTGTTCAGTGCTTCTTCAATCATATAAGGTGTGATTTTTCCATCTTTGTTAGCAACACTAAAAAGATTCAAATCCCCTTTTGCCTGTAAGCTTGCAGCACATAAAAGTGCCAGAGCTAAAAGTAGTAATTTTTTCATATTTTCATCCTATGGTTTAATATATATCCAGCCTGCTTTGACACTCTCTAGGAGCTCAACAACACCGGCGGTGACTATGACAGAACCCTCTACAAGGTCCTCTTTTTTTACTTTGAGTGTGCGCATAGTGTTTCCACAGGCAACGAACTCAACATCGTACTGCATAAGAGCATCAACTCTAAGCGCTGTTTCGTGGTTGCGTTTGTAAAGTAGTGCAAGACCTTTTGAGTAGGCGACGATTTTCATCTCTACCTTTTCTGGTCCATAAAACTTCAATACATTGTTTGCGACACTCAGTATATGATCAAGAGCAGCAGGAGAATCTTCTGTGACAGAGAAGACGATTTGTCTTGGATTGTCAATGGAAGGTTTTGGATCTGCATACTCTGTATCTGCAAATAAGAGAATACAGAAGCTAAGTAAAATGAGTGTAAACTTTTTCATACTTTACGCCTTTATTTTATATTTTTGGTTAAATCTTTAAAATCTTGGATGTTCCAAGAAGCAGGAATTGTCTTTACGATTTTTTGTTCTTTGTTAACAAAAAAGAAAGTTGGGGTAAAGTGTACTTTGATGCCCAGAGGAAGATCATCAAAGTCTAAGTCAAGTTTGACAGGTATGAACTTCTGTTCAATCCATTTAGACATCTGTACATCGTTAAATACTTGAGCATCCATTTTATGGCAGTAGTGACAGTCACTTCTCACGACATCAATCATGATGACTTTTCCACTCTTTTTTTGCATTTTAAGTGCATCCTTATAGTTGTGAAACTCTAAGGCAAAAAGTGACATGGCGCTCACTAGTAAAACTAAAACTATCTTATTCATCTTCCCACTCCAATGTCCGGTATGCTGTCTCTACATTTTGTCTATGAATAGAGTCATAAAAAGGGACATTTTTATACTCTTTCATTGTAACTCTGTTTACAGCATCTCCTATATTTACTCCATCATCAATGAGTTTGATAAGGCTGCGTTTGAGTTTGCTAAGATAGTTGTAAGTAAAATCTATGCTGCGTTTATCTGTACGCTTTCCATGTCCTCCGATGATATATTTGACATTCATTTTGCGTAGCTCTTTGAGTGCTGTGAGCCAACCGTTAATGTTTCCATCTCTCAAAGAAGGGAGTCTTGCATTAAAGACCAAATCTCCTGCAAAAACGACTTTTTTACTTGGAATGTAAACGAAAAGATCATGCGCTGTATGTGCTTTATGGTTTACACTCTCTATGAGAACCTTTTCTCCATTTATCTGTAGTGTTTTGTTGTTATCAACGAATATCGTAGGATAGACTTGCTCTGTACCTTTAAACGCTTCTACAGAGATTCTTCTTTGCATTCGTGTAATTTTGGCTTTTGGAAGATTTTTAAAGTTGCTTGGACCTATGATCTGTGCGCCTTGCTTTTTATAAAAACCATTGCCTAACCAGTGGTCATCATGAACATGACTATTTATAACATAAGAGACCGGGAGATTTTTGATTTTTTGCATTTGTGAGTATGCTTGAGTGGCGTACTGGAATGTAGGACCACTATCTATCACAAGATAGCTACTTCCCATATTAACAAAACATGAGTTAGACATGTTTCCATTGTTACGCTTATCCATCACTTGGGCTAAGCCAAAGAAGCAGTAAATATCTTTACTGACCGCTTTAGGGTGAAGTTTATAGTCAAAAGAGAAAAGAGAGTTTACGAGTAAAACAGTTAGTAAAAGTGACTTCAAAGCGTAATCCTTATATTTTAAAATTTGATTTTAAAATTTTACTTGCCATTGCATAATCCATGCATTGTCTTTATATCCACCTAAACCAGCAAACTTGTCTTTATCGCCAGAAGCTATGATATAGTTGAGTACAAGCTTGTGTGCATTACGATTTCTTTTAGAATTTCTATCCATTTTGTTATTAAACTGGCTCAAATAGATATTAACACCTACATAGGTATTTCCTAAATTGTAAGTGGAAGCTCCAGTTCCTTTTGCAGCAGAAGCTTGAATATGTTTAATGGTTGGTTCAAAAGTGTTGTTAATAGCATATTGCGCACTTACAGTAAGTGTATTTTCATCATAATCTTTTTTACCTTTAATATTATGTGCACTAATATATTCAGCTTTTACATTTGCTCCATTCATAAAACTTGAATCAAAACCAAGTGTATAAAGAGAATAGTCCTCTGTGTCTTTTGTAAGTACAGTTCCAGGAACTGTTCCTGTAGCAGGGTCATATTTATAGGTTGTTTGTCCCTTAATCCCTCCTGCATTTTCTGAGAGTGCATATGATGCTTCTACATGTAAAAGTTCAGTCCAGTCAAACATTCCCCGGACTGCATAAGAATTTCCATTTCCCTCTTTTGCATTTGTAACAGCAGCACTTCGCCCAGCCTGATTGGCAATCATTACATCATACCCAAAGCCTTTCCATGCATGTTCGTGCCCCATTTCAAAACCACTTACTTTTCCATTGTTCCCAAAGCCAATATCACGTCCTGAAAACATTAAACCCATATTACGCTCGAGTACAAGTTTTTTATCGAGCCCTCGTTCAGCTGCATCTAAATTCCAACCTGGCATTGTAAAGCCCATACCATTTGGCATTTTAATAACACCCATTTTTGGGATGAAAGCCTTGTTGAATTTATATGCTATAAATGCATCTTTAATATTGTCAGGAACACCTATTCCAGAAGCACCACCTGCATCTGTTGTTTTATTTGCCGCACTATTTTGATTGAAATCAATAAATACTTTTGAAAGTACTTTTCCTGCAACATATTTCCAGCCTAAACGAATACGCTGTGCATGAAAAGAGATGTCATTTTCTTTCCCCTTTGTGGCAGACCCTTTTCCACCTCTCATCTCCACTTGTGCAAAACCAAACATAGTCAGTTTTGTATCAATATCACCAATTTTTTTCTTCATCGTGTAACCAGCATGCGCTGAGGTAGCCATTAATAGTACCGCAGCTGTTCCTGCCGCTAACTTAATCATGTTTTTCTTCATTACTTATCCTTATTTATATTTAACATACCCGACATTGATGTCAGCTGCAACTGCCATCATTTCTGATTAGCAGCCTCTAGAACCTTTTGTGGGACATCCACAACTATAATCAACTAGAGTTACATTTCCTTTATTACTGACATCAACAACTTTTTTGCGTTTGATATAATCCCGTACAACATCATATACCGGACGGATTTTATCTTTCTGGAGATTTTCACCAGCTTTTTGTAAATTACCACCCCATGATGATACCGTATATGTCTTTTGTAAATCTATAGGCTTCCCTCCAATCATAAGTTTGGAGATTCTTTTACCTGATTTATTGGCTACGGCGATACTATATGTAGCACCACCTAATCGACTCATATCTCCTCCTTGTTGGTAAAGAGGATTTTCATTAAATACATTGTCTGCAATATCTTCTAAAAGCGTAGCAATTTTTGCACCTTTTAGTTCAAATGTATAAACATTTGGATAAGTAATACCACACATTTCATAGACATGGTCCATTGTTATGTCTTCACCTGCAAGAACAGTCGTTCCCCATCTGTAGCCTGGTGTAAAAGAGATGTCACATTTCATTTCATGCATTACAGCGTCATTGATAAGTTGATCAAAAGTGGAGAAGAAAGTATCACGCTTATAGAGCATACCTTTTGTCTTTCCTAAGACCTCATTAAACTCTTTGTCATATGGTGCATAAAGTTCATTGACAAGTTTTACACCATCTGGATCAGCTGGAATAATGTTTGAAGCGATAGGAATAAGTTTATACTCATACCCTTTTACTTTACCATTTTTTGCATCAATGTCTAAACGACCGATATATTTTCCATGGCTTCCTGCAATTACAATAACAGTACCATTTATAACCACTGGTTTTGGTGAAGGGTCATGCGTATGTCCGCTGAGTATAAAGTCAATACCTTTTACTGTTCTCGCCACCTCTTGATCAACACTGAAACCATCGTGAGAAAGTACAACAACACAATCAACTTTTTTCTCATTTCTAAGTTCATTTACATACTCTTGAAGCGTATCCATTCTCAGACCAAAACTCCAACCCTCTGTAAACTCTTTAGGGTTTGCAGTAGAAGTAAATGGGAATGACTGCCCAATAATACCAATCTTTGCACCACCTCTCTCTTCAATAGTGTACGGCTCAAATATTAGCTCTTCATACTCATCTGAGAAAGGGTCATCACCCACAACATTTTGTGAAATGAATTTTGCATCGAGCATATCTATAAGTTCTCTAACGCGCTCTTTTCCATAAGTAAATTCCCAGTGTCCTACCATAGTATCTATACCAAGATAGTTTTGTGCTTTTACAATGGCTTCACCACGGCTTTTAAGTGCAACACCTGTCCCTTGCCATGTATCACCAGAGTCAAGGAAAAGGACATTTTTTTTACCTCGTTCAGCGATAATATGGTCAGTAAGTGTTTTGATATGCGCAACACCACCCATTTTTCCAAATTTATGAGCAAGTGCATTAAAATCCATATAGGTGTCAAAATAAGCATCCAAAGAGCTTGGTTCTAGTCCATAGAATTTTTCAAATGACTCACCACATAAAAAGCCTGGTGTCCCTACTAAATTTGGAGCAGAGATCAAAGTTGAAGGCTCTCTCCAGTAAAGGGGTTTAATATGGGCATGTAAATCACAAATGTGCATAAGTGTAAAATTACCCATAGAATCAAATTCATATATATCTTTTAAACCTATTTGCTCTATTGATTTTGAACTAGCAAAACTACTTGTAGCCGCACCTAGTCCAAAAATTGCTGCAATATGCATAAAGTC
>NZ_JALUKE010000216.1 GCF_027056685.1 Sulfurimonas sp. | reverse complement strand
GCAATATAGTCTCTATAGAGTGCATCTTCAAGTTCAATATGCTCCATTCCAAGAGCTAAAGCATGTGCGAAATTACCACTTAGTTGTTTTCGTTGCGTTTGGGAGAGTTGTTTTGTATAGTAGGTAAAATGCCACTCTTTTTTTTGTGCCATGGCTGCTATTGCCAGCATTGCGTTTGATTGAGTGCCACCATAAGAGACAATAGTATCATAAGTCGAAGAGGGAGTTTGTAAAAGAGTATAAAGCTTTCGGTATTTATTTCCTGCTAAATGAGGGTCAATAAGATCATCACGCTTAACAAAAAATGCCCTCCCCTCTAAAGTGATTTTAGAGATGCAAGAGCATTGCATTAGTTATTTACAATAACTGCATTTTTTTCTAATTTATCCATTTTTTGTTTGAAAACTTTTTTAAATTTTTCCATTTTTAGGCGTTGTTCAATAAAAGTTTTTACTTCATTAAATGTTCTAGTCATAGCAGGTTTTTTATCTTCTAAGTAGATTACATGATAACCAAACTGAGTTTTTACAGGAGTTAATGTAATAGTACCTTTTTTCATAGAAAATACTTTAGAGTTAAACGCAGGTACCATTTGACCTTGTGCAAAATAACCTAAATCTCCACCTTTTGGTCCACTAGGTCCTGTAGAGTCTTTTTTTGCTAATTCAATGAATTTTTCTTTTAGTTTTTGACCACTTAAGCCTTTTAATTCAGAGATGATTTTTTCTGCCTCTGCTTTTGTTTTTACTAAGATATGACGAGCATGAACAGACTCTTTTTCATTAAACTCATCTTTGTTTTTGTTATAATAATCTTTTAACTCTTTGTTAGTAATTTTAATACTACCCAAAAGTTTTTTCTGCCAAACCTGAATAGCTAACTCTTTTTTCATTCTATTTAAGAGTTTATTGTATTCATTTTTATACTCAGGAGAGTTTAAAATACCCGATTTTTTTGCATCGTCAAAAATAATCTCTTTGCCTATAAGTTGTTGAAGAACTTGTTTTTTAAACATTGCAAGTCTAGCAGCAGGTATCTGATTTACTCTACCTTGTGTAGCACTCATTAGCTCTGTATTCACATCCGCTTGTGTAATCGCTTTTCCATTAACCGTAACTAATGTTTTTGCATATGCCATTGATCCAGTCAATAACAAAGCAGATAGCAACATTGTAACTTTATTCATTATAGTTCCTTATGTTTGATTGCAAGAAGTTTAATGTGAATAAATAAATAGATATTAAACAAACGCAGCTTATATATAATTTTTAGCTATTTGTATATTCGTCAATTAAATGCTGCATATCTACTTTTCCTAAACTATAGGCTCTATCTAAATCTTTAAAGGAAAAAACTTTAACACTGTTTAACTGCTCATTTGAGACATAAAAGTCACACAGCTTCTCTTTTTGATGATATCTGCTCTGCCATGCCGTATGCACTACCCACTTCAACCAACTAAATAAGCTAGAAGGAACATGCTTCATTCTTGGATACAAATTCACCCCTATAATCGGCAAACCATACTTTTGTAATTGTTCTACGGGAAAATTATCGACTATTCCTCCATCTACAAGTGTTTTACCTTTATACACAACAGGTTTAAACAGAGGCGCAATAGAACAAGATGCCAATACTATCTCTTTTAAATCATCAGAGTCATCAACATAGAGTGCAGACTCTTTTACAACATCACAAACACATACATTTAATGCAATGCATAACTCACTAAACGCAGTGATGCCAATTATTTTATTAATTACCTCTGCACTATGATTTAACTCAAAAACATAACTTTTAAAAAAACGATATTTAAAAACCGAGCGGAACTCTTTTGATTTTATAACCTCAAAAATCTCCTTTGCACTTTTTCCACAAGCCACAGATGCGCCTATAAGTGCCCCTATACTTGTACCGCTAATAGCCTTAATTTGTATGTTATTTTCTTCCAATACCGAGATGACACCTAATTGATAAGCTCCTCGTGCAGCGCCTCCTGAGAGGCAAAGCGCTATTTCTCTAGGAAATTGATTATTTTCCATTGTCCAGCCAATGTCTCCACAATCGCAGTACAACTTTCAACCCAATCACCACAGTTTAAATATTTTATACCCTCAATATCTCGCATTTCAGCCTTATGAATATGCCCGCATATCACCCCATCATACTCATTGCGTTTAGCATGTGTTGCCAAAATACCTTCATAATCAGAAATGAATGAAACTGAAGATTTTATACTGTCTTTGGCATATTTTGAGAGCGACCAGTACTGCTTACCAAAAGCCTTTCGCACAAGATTTACTACTCCATTAAGATGCAAAAGTAGATCATATCCATAATCACCTAAAACTGCGAGCCACTTTTTTGTCATAGTTATAGAGTCAAAAAAATCACCATGTGTTACCAAGAACCTCTTTCCGTTTAAGTCTTCATACTCAAGTTCATTCTCTATTTTAAGTCTATCACCGAGTAAAATCGGCAAAAAAGGGCGTAAAAATTCATCGTGATTTCCAGCTATGAAATATACATTTGTATTTTTTCTCGCCTTTCGCAGAATCTTTTGAATTACATCCGAATGAGACTGCTGCCACACAAACTTGCGTTTAATCGCCCAACCATCAATAATATCTCCTACAAGATAAAGATTTTCAGATTCATACTGACGTATAAATTCTAGTAACTCAGAAGCTTTTGAAAACCTCGTACCTAAATGTACATCAGAGATAAATATTGACCTGACACAAATTGCTTCTTGCATACATAGAGCCTTTATCAAATTTCAATTAAATTTCAAAAGTATAATATCTCTATATTACAAGGAGGTAACACGCTGAATAATAAGTTCTAGTTTAAATGTTCAAATATTTTTCTAAAATTAACTCAAGTTTTTGGTGTGTAAGTGGTTTTGAGAGGTAATCATCTAAACCCTCAGCAAGAAGCATCTCTTTATCTCCCTCCATTGCCATAGCGGTAAGTGCGATTATTGGCATTGTATCTTTTTGAAAAATATCCTCTTTTATCTCTTTTGTTGCATCAATACCATTCATATATGGCATATCAATGTCCATAAAGATAATATCAAACTGTTTATGTTTACACATTTCCACTGCTTCTAATCCGTTAAACGCAGTGTCAACAATTATTTTATACTCTTCTAGCAATATTTGAATCAATCTTTGATTTATAATATTGTCTTCGACCACAAGTGCGCGTATTTGTTCTTTTATCGCTAAAGGTGCCAACTCTTGCTTATCATAATCATAACTTTGTAAAAGATCTAAATGTGTAGCAACCCTACTTGGAAGAAGAGGAAGATTTATGACTTTGTCCACCAGAGAAGTGAGGTTTACATGCAACTGCTGCCCATCTTCCAGCACCATAACAACAGGAACTCTCTTCTCGTAGCCTGCTAAGTCAAGAACCCATGAGAGCCTTTTTTGACTCGCTATAATATAGAGCGCTTCAATATCATCATAAACAGTTTTATCAATAATATTTGCTTTTACAACATCTAGTCCAAACGCGATCAAATAGGCACTTAAATGATGTGCCTCTTCTACTTTTCTCGAATCAAGCAGTAAAACTTTTACTTTTTTCTTCTCTAAAATATCGTAGTTTTTTCCATATGTCTCTTTAAAATTCAAAATAAAATTAAGATAACTTCCACTATCTTTTTCACTATGTATGCGTAACTCAGAACCTAACAACTTAATGAGACCACTAGAGAGACTTAAGCCCACACCTAAACGCTCACTCGATTGTGCGTCAGCACTAAAAGGTTCACTAATAAGCGCTATTTGCTCTTTTGAGAGCCCCTCGCCGTTATCTTTAAATGCAAAACCTACACTACACGAACCATCGGGAGCAATCTTACTCAACTTCACCTCTATAAGTATTTTTCCACCCTCTTTAGTGAGCTTGATAGCATTGTGCATAATAGAGTAAACAATCTGTGTGATTTTAGCTGCATCAGATTTGATGTACTTTGGAATTTTTGGATCAATAAAAGTAAGCACACGAATATTTCTAATACGCGCCTCTTTATAAAAAGAGTAGCTTAGTTTTTCAAGTTCTTCTACAAAGTTAAAATAATCTTCATAAATTTTCATTCTACCACTTTGGAGTTGGGAGAGCTCTAAAAGTATTTCTATATTTACCATCAAATTTTGTGAAGAGTAAGAGATCATTTTCAGGTACTCTTTTTGCCTATCATCAAGTCTTGTATTTTCAAGAAGTTCCATAAAACCTAAAATGGCATTCATAGGTGTACGAAATTCATGCCCAATATTTGCCAAAAAATTTGTTTTGAGTTTTTCAACCTCTTTAGTCTTAATTTTCTCTTTTTCCAAAGTAGTAATATCTTCAAGTTCTAAAATATAAATTTGTGTATCAGCATCCAAAAGAACTTTTGCATTAAGCACTATAGGCTCATTAGCTGCGTTTAGCATATGCACTGTATAGCCATCCGATCTATTTTTTATGATGTAATCCAGCCAGCCTTTATCGTCTTGGGTAAAAATATTTTCATTTTCGTGAATGAACATATCACGAACACTCTCATAAATTTTTACAAACTCTTCAATATTTTTTAACTGCATATTTTGTAAAAAAGTTTGATTTGCTCCTATCCAACCCTCTTCTTGTCTGAAAAAAAGTATCATGGAAATATCACAATCTATGAGTTTTTTATAAAACCTTCTGTCTGCCAATACTTCCAATGATGATGCATGTTGTTCTTTGTCTGTGCCAAATAAAAATGAAAATAATCCCATAACCACTCCCTTTTTAGACTTCTTGATTTAATTATAACATATAAGACGATAAACTATCATCATGAAAAAAGCAACAAGAAAAGAGATACAAGAGATACACAAAAGATTTGTCGAGCGCTATAGTGACGCAGTTACCGAACTTAAATATAAAAATGCGTATGAACTAGTTGTAGCAGTAGCACTCTCTGCACAATGTACAGATAAAAGAGTAAATATAATCGCACCTCCACTTTTTGAGAAGTATCCAAGCACAAAAGAACTCTCTGTAGCTGAGCTAGATGATGTAAAAAAGCTTATTAACAGCTGTTCATTTTTTAATAATAAAGCAAAAAACATTATAAAAATGGCACAACGGGTGGAAGAGGTCTATGGCGGAGAGATTCCGATGGATGAAAAAGAGCTTCAAACACTCGCAGGAGTAGGACAGAAAACTGCTCATGTTGTAATGATAGAATATTTAGGAGCAAACCTTATGGCGGTCGATACCCATGTATTTCGCGTGGCACATAGGCTAGGACTTAGTGATGACAAAACTGCCATTGCAACAGAAGCAACACTTGTTAAAAAGTTTAAAAACGACCTCCACGCTCTGCATCAGGGAATGGTACTTTTTGGACGCTATATTTGTACAGCAAAAAATCCAAAATGCGATGAATGTTTTTTAACAGACTTGTGTAAAAGCAAAGAGGGTTTCAAGGTTTAGGTACAAAAGATGCTACACTCAAACATGATAAAACTTATACTATTACTTCTTTTTACAATCTTTGCAACAGGCTGTGTCAACAAGCACGGAATCTCTGCAAAATACTACAGCGACTGCAAAGAGTACTACGACCTGCAAGGTTACTACCATAAAAAATGTGGAGACGACGACATCATCACCTACAAAGAGATGAAAAATGCGCTCAAGAAAAAAGATACAAAGCCAAAAGGCAATGTCTGGTAAGCTTTAAGTGCCTAACTACTTTATGGCAATAAATGTCGCAAAATTTGCCCAGCGAAAAATCACTTCACAGTGAGAAAAACCAGCATTTTTTGCCATTTGAATATTTTCTTCTTCACTGTAAGGTACTAAAACATTCTCTAAAGCTTCTCGTTTTTGAATAATTTCATACTCAGAATACCCCTGCTCTTTTTTAAAATCATAATAGCACTCTATAAGTTCTTTATTGAGTGTTGGTTGATGAGAAATCACCTTTTCACTAAAAATAAAAACACCTGCCTCATTCAAAGATGATGCTATTTTTTTAACCAACTCTTCACGAACTAACGGACGAATAAACTGCAAAGTATAGTTACTTATAAATACATCTGCCTTTTTATATGCATACTCTAAAATATCTGCACTGCAGAGTGTAACATCTGCACCGTATGCCTCACACTTGCGTTTAGCTCGTGCTAACATTGCCTCGGAGTTATCTAGCCCAATAAGCGCTGCTTTTAGCTCAAGTTTTCTATGGATATTAAGCAAAAGAGTTCCTGTAGAGCAGCCAAGATCATAGAGAACACCATCCTCTTTAAGATTTTTTAGTGCAAAAAACTCTGTAATTTTTTGACTCTCTTTATAAAATGGAACACTGCGTTCAAGCATGTCATCAAAGACAGCCGCCACCTCTTCATCAAACTCAAACTGCTTTTTTATCGGTTTTGTAAATACTTTATCATTCATAAATGAAATTTTATCAAAATAAGCCTATAATTGAGATAATTTAACTAAAAGGTCGCGTTAATGAAACTAAGCACTTCAACATGGATGATGATAGCATTTATAGCAGGAATGATTTTAAGTATGTGGAAAATGTACCCGTTTTTGGTAAATAGAACACTTGAAGATGATGACAGAGGCGAGGATACACACACACTACTTGTAGATATAATGTATGAAGTTTTAAAAGAGTTAAAAGCAGTACCAACTACAAATGAGCTACACGATGCCATGAAAGTACATGAAAAATTTGATGAAAAAAAATTGTGGCGTTTTAATCCAAACAAGCTAAATCAACTACTTAACAAGCACTATTCGCAAAACGAACACCTTAACAGTATAGAAGACATACACCACGAGGCACATTCAAAGTAAAGGAACATTTTGTGTGTTATTGCTAGATTCTTCCAATTAACACACAAAGTATTCTGTTATTTGCATATTTCTGTATAAAAACACACTTCAGATTTAAGAATAGTAGTCTAAATTATCCAATTTTCATAAAATTATTGTAATTTGTCATATTTTATAAATATAATTAAAAAATAACACTTATTTTTAGTGTGTGTTATTTTTCTATTTAAGGT
>NZ_JALUKE010000215.1 GCF_027056685.1 Sulfurimonas sp. | reverse complement strand
TATTGCACTTGCACCTACGAAAAATATAGTAAAGAAAACAAAAGCTTCTGTAAAAAAAATAGTAGCTACTACAAGCTCTTCCTCTAAAAATATTGATGTAAATAATTTGTTTAGTGATGTTTGGACGCAAAAGATTCAGCACAAAGTTAAAAAACGAAAAGTGAATTCAAAAAGAATTAGTGAAATTCAAAAACAGATTAAACTTAAAGAGAATAATCAACTAAAGCCAATTGAAAAAACTGTTGAACAAGTAGAGGAAAAAGAAGAAAATGTAACTGTAGATGCTACTTCAAGTGCAAATGAGGTTAATGAATATTTAGCTAAAATTCAAGCAATTGTTTATGAACATTTCAATGTTCCTCCTAATACAGAAGGAAATCGCGTAAAAACTGTAATCGTGCTTGACCCTTTTGGAAAAATGCTTGATTTTAGAGTATTAAATTATTCTGCTAGTAAAGCTTTAAATAGTGAAGTTGATAGAATAAAAGAGAGACTCAAAAATGTGGTTTTTCCAATTAATCCTAATGGAAAGACGACTACAACGACTGTTACATTAATATCTAAGGAGTAGAGATTGAAGATTTTATTTTTATTGTTTTTATTGTTTAACATTGTATATGCAGGTGATGCAACTATTGAAGTTATTAAAAAGGCAGATTCATTGCCAACATTAGCGATTGAGGACTCCTCTATTAGCTATGACAATACCTTTAAGTTACGGTTTTTCAAGTCTCTTGTTGCTGATTTAAATGTTATTTCACTTTTTAATGTAGATAGACATCACCGAATTGTACCGTATAATGATAGTTCGGTACTAGTGGCTAATAAAGATATGGAATATGTTTTACGATATAAAATATTTGAAGATGATAATGGTGCCATGAATCTTCAGATGAAACTACTTCAGGGTGATAGTGAAGTTTTTTCTAAAAATTATCGTGTTAGTAGAAAAGATATATATATGTTTGTTTCACATGCAATTGCTTATGATATAAATGAATATATGGGTGCAAAGCCAGTGAGCTGGATGAAGAAAAAAGTTATATTTGCTAAAGTTATTGCTCCTAAAAAAAGTGAGATAGTCATTGCCGATTATACATTAGCCTATCAACATATAATTATTCAAGGTGGTCTTAATCTTTTTCCAAAATGGGCAAATCAGGCGCAAACTGCTTTTTATTATACATCTTTAGATAGTGATAAACCTACTTTAAAATATGTAGATATTAAAACGGCTTTAGTAAAAAGTATTATATCTTCTGATGGTATGATGATATGTTCAGATGTTAGCAATGATGGTAATCATCTTTTATTAACAATGGCAAAAGATGGACAACCAGATATTTATTTGTATGATGTAAAAAAGCATACATATAAAAGAGAAACTACCTATAGTGGTATTGATGTTGGTGGGCAATTTATGAATGAAGATACAATAGCATTTGTTTCATCTAGGTTAGGATATCCTACGATTTTTACAAAAAACTTATTGACAAATGAAATAAATCAGGTAGTATATTATGGAAACAGTAATGTTGCATGTAGTGCAAGTGGACACTATATTGTATATAAAGCAAGAGAGAGTTCAAATGCTTTTAGTCAAAATACTTTTAATCTTCATTTAGTTTCAACGCAAACTGATCTTATTCGAAGACTTACAGCTACAGGTGTAAATGAATTTCCTAAATTCTCAAAAGATGGGGATGCAATTATATTTGTGAAAAATTATAAAGGGCAAAGTTCTATCGGTATAATACGGTTAAATTTTAATAAAAATTATCTTTTTCCTATAAAATCAGGAAGAATACAATCTATGGATTGGTAAGCTGACTGCAACAATTAAATTTTATTACCTTTTTTAGGTATAATAAACCAATTTTAAATATTAAGGAAATGTAGTATGAAAAATATCGTACTTTCTGGTGTTGTAGCAGCACTATTAGTTTTTAGTGGATGTAGTTCAAAAGGGCCAGCTGTAGATACTAAAGCGGCAAATAATAATCCAGTGGAAGAGGCTGCATCTACTGCAACTCAAGAAGTTCAGCCTGTGGAGACAGAAACAGTTTCAAGTGAAAATAGTTTAGTAAATTCATCAACAAGTGAATCTACTATGAATTCTATTGAAAGTAAATTACCAACCGTATATTTTGCTTTTGATAAATATAATATCACACCTGATATGCAAGAAAAAATTGATGCAGCAGCAGAACTTGGAAAAAAAGTAGCGTCTAATTACAAAGTTAAATTAGAAGGTAATTGTGATGAATGGGGTAGTGATGAATATAACTTCGCGTTAGGATTACGCCGAGCTAATGCAGTTAAGAAAGCTTTAGTTGCAGATGGAATAGATGCATCTCGTATCTCTATGGTAAGTTATGGCAAAAGTAATCCTGTATGTACAGCACATACAAAAGAGTGTTGGGCGAAAAACCGTAGAGTTAACTTTAAACTTTTACCATAAGTTTTAAATAGATGAAATTTAGCAAGTTCTATTTTTTATTTTTAACTCTCTCTCCTGTGCTGTTGTTAAGTGCTGAGCCTTCAGCATTTGGCGCAGGCGATCTTACTAGCAGCAATCCTTATGGTCTCACAAAAAATGAAAAAGTATTACTAGAAACAGAGAAAAAGCTTAAAACAGTTTCAAGTAAGAGTAAATCACAAGCCAGTCAATTAGATTCACTTCGAGAGAGAATTGATGGACTCCAAAGTATTATTGAAAGTTTGAGTAGAAAAGCACAAAGTAATAAGATTAATCTGCAAAATATACAACATTCTACAGATATATCATTTGGAAATATTGATGAATATCAAAAAAGATTAAGTCTCTCTATTCAAGAAAACAGACAAGCAATACAAGAGATGAAAACTTTGAGTTTGCAGTTAAGTAAATCATTAGAAGCGATTAGTGCAGATTATGTAACAAAAGCAGATTATAATGCTTTAGTGAAAAATGTAAATAGTTTTAAAACTCTTGTTGCTAAAGAGATGAAGCACGGTAAAAGAACACCGAGTAAAAAAAGTTCTATTAAAAGTGCTGATTTATATAATAGGGCAAAAGTAAATTACAATAAAAAGCGATATACAAGTGCAATATCTGACTATGAAACTTTAATTAAACGCAATTATAAACCTGCTTACTCGCACTATATGATTGGTGAAATGTATTTTAAAAGAAAAGACTATGGCAATGCAATCTCATATTTTAAAAAGAGTGCATCCCTGTATTCAAAGGCTTCATATATGCCAAACTTAATGTTGCATACTGCAATTGCCATGTCAAAAACAGGTGATAAACAACATGCGAATGCATTTTTTAATGCAATTATACAAAAATATCCAAATTCAAAAGAAGCCCTAAGAGCTAAAAAATATTTGGATATTTAAAATTAGCTGTATGATTTTCAGCAATAATATATAATATTATGATAAAATCGCAAAAATAATTAATAAGGGTAAAAAATGTCAATTCAAGAAAATCAAGTTGTTTCAATAGAGTATGAAGTTCGTGATGGAGATCAAGTTGTAGATAGTAATATGGGTGGAGCTCCATTAGTATTTATGTATGGTAAAGGTCAAATCATTCCAGGTTTAGAGAGTGGAATTAAAGATATGAATATTGGTGATAAAGCTGATGTCTTAGTACAACCAGCTGATGCTTATGGTGAATATAATGCTGACGCTACTCAAGAAGTTCCAAAAGAACAATTTGCAGGAATTGAACTAACAGAAGGTATGACTCTTTATGGTCAAGGTGAAGATGGTGGTACTGTTCAAGTTGTAGTTAAAGAGATTAAAGATGACACTGTTATCATTGATTTTAACCATCCTTTGGCTGGAAAAGAGTTAATGTTTACAGTTGCAATTAACAATGTTAGAGATGCATCTGCTGAAGAAATTCTTTCAGGTGTTCCTGTTGAGAATCAACAAGAAGATGAAGGATGTTGTGGTACTGGTGGCGGCAGCAGTTGTGGATGTCACTAATTTTATAACCTCTTCTGAAGCCTCTTTACAGGCTAAGAAGACAGCAAGTCTTTTAAAAACACTCAATGTTAATGCCCTCATTATTGGCCCTTCTGGCATTGGTAAAAAGACTTTAGCTTCTTTTATTCTTCCTAATGCAATGGTCTATGATGCATCAAATTTTGATGAATTACTTACTGCATTAGAATCTTCAAATGAAATCATAATTAGCAATATTAATTTATCACCAAATATACAAAGATTGGTAGAGTCTATAAAAAACAATGGTGTTCGTGTTATTGCTACATCGTCAAATTATACAATAAGTCATGAGATTGAAGAACTTTGTAGTATAAAGGTCGATTTGCCACCTTTGAGCGAAAGAGCTGAAGATGTAGCTGCTTTAGTAGAACTTTTCTTAGAAGAAGCACATGGACTTTTTGGTGGTAATAAAGAGTTATGCTCTTTAGATAATATGACACCTGATTTATCTCAAAATGGACACTCTTTAAGACGGCAAGTTATGATTACCTATCTTTTACAAGAGATAGAAGATAGGGATTTGATGGAGCTTCTTGAAAATTATCTTTATGATAAGCTTGGTTCTAAAAATGATTATAAAAAATTTCTCTATTTGTATGAAGCACCACTAATTAAAGCTGGTTTGAAAAAATATAAGTCTCAGCTCCAACTCTCAGATAAACTGGGCTTAAATAGAAATACACTTAGAAAAAAAATATCTGAGAATAAACAATATTTATAAAAGGAAAGAAAATGAGTAAAATAGCAATGATATTTGCAGGACAAGGTTCACAGGCCGTAGGTATGGGAAAAGATTTTTATGAAAATTCAAAACTTGCTCGTGAAATGTTTGAAAAAGCTGGAGATAGAATAGGTGTTGATTTTAAAGAGATAATTTTTCAAGAGAATGAAAAACTTGGGCAAACTGCTTATACGCAGCCTGCTATTTTACTTGTTCAAATGATTGCTTACAAGCTATTTAAAGCAGAGTGTCCAGATATAAAAGCAGAACTTTTTTTAGGGCACTCTTTAGGTGAATTTTCTGCCCTATGTGCAACTGGTGCTATTGATTATGTTGATGCGGTAGAACTTGTACATAAACGCGGTGCATTAATGCAAGAAGCATGTGATACAATTGATGCAGGTATGATGGCTATTGTAGGTCTTGATGATGCTAGTGTTGAAAAAATCTGTGCAGATGCGCAAGCTGATGGTAAAAAGGTTTGGCCTGCAAATTATAATCAAGATGGACAACTTGTTGTTGCTGGTATGAAGTCAGACCTAGTTTCATTAGAGCAGACTTTTAAAGATGCTGGTGCAAAAAGAGCATTGCTTTTAAATATGTCAGTTGCTTCACATTGTGATATTTTAGCACCTGCACAAGCGCCTTTGGCTGAGTTAATGGAGAAATATATTACAGATACTTTTGAAGCACCTGTTATTTCAAATGTTACTACAAAACCATATTCTACAAAAGCCGAAGCAGTACAACTTTTAAAAGATCAACTTGTGAAACCTGTAAAATATAAACAATCTATTCAAGCTATTGCTCCTGAAGTGGATATGGCAATAGAGTTTGGAAATGGTGTTGTTTTAAAAGGGCTTAATAGAAGAATTGCAAAAGAGTTAAAAACGCTTAATATCTCAGATATGGCATCGTTAGAAAAAGTTAAAGAGGAAATTTGCTCATAATATGAGAGTAACACTTGCACAAACTGCACCGAAGCTAAATCGTTCAAATTTAGAAGATATTTTAGAAATAATTACTCATGTAAAAGAGAGTTCAGACCTTATAGTTTTTCCTGAACTCTCTTTAAGTGGCTATCTTTTACAAGATAAACTTTTTGAAGATGCTTGGTCATTAGAAGAGTTAGAGAAATTGATGCAATTAAGTAAAGAGATAGATATTGCCGTAGGTCTTGCTTTAAGAGATGAAAATATATTTAGAAACGCAGCTCTCTATTTTAGTGAAGGAGAGCTTATTTCTAAACATATTAAAGTTCATTTACCAAATTATGGAATGTTTGAAGAGGCGAGATACTTTGAAGGTGGCGATAAATTTGAAGCTTTTGAGTGTAAGGGTAAAAAAATATCTATGCTTATTTGTGAAGATTTATGGCACAGTAGTGTCCATCAAGAGTTGATAAAGCTTAAGCCTGATTTGATTATAGTGCTTGTTGCATCACCTGCTCGTGGCTTTTATGATGCAGGGCTAAAAATCCAAGAGAAGTGGCACGCTATTATTATGCAAGTAGCTAAAGAGTGTCAAGCAGAGATTATTTTTGTCAATAGAGTAGGTTTTGAAGATGGGCTTGGTTTTTGGGGTGGAAGTTGTTTGGTAGAGAAGAGTGGCAAAATAGTAAAGCAACTTCCACTCTTTAAAAAAGAGATAAAAACATTTGAAATATAGGATAAAAGAGATGACAATAGCAATAATGGGTGCAATGCCAGAAGAGATAGCTCCAATTTTAGAGAAAGTGGGCGAGTACAAAACAACTTCCTATGCTGGAAATAATTACTACGAAGCCCAATATAAAGGGCTAAACTTAGTAATAGCCTACTCAAAAATAGGAAAGGTTTTCTCAACCTTGACAGCAGCAACACTCTGTGAACATTTTGGTGCAAAGAAATTACTTTTCTCTGGAGTAGCTGGTGCAATATCTTCTGATTTAAAAGTTGGTGACTTAATAGTAGCAACAAAACTAGCACAACATGATTTAGACATCACTGCGTTTGGACATCCTTTTGGGTATGTACCTGAAGGTGCTGTTTTTGTTGAGAGCGATAAAGAGTTAAACAGCTTGGCGTATGAGGTGGCAAAAGAGATGCAAAAACCTCTTCAAGAAGGCGTTATAGCAACAGGTGATCAGTTTGTGGCTGATGAAGCGCGTAAAAACTGGATAGGCAATACTTTTGGTGCAGATGCCTTGGAAATGGAGGGTGCTAGCGTTGCAGTTGTTTGTGATGCTTTAAATGTTCCATTTTTTATATTGCGTGCGATTAGTGATGCAGCAGATATGGATGCTAGTTTCTCCTTTGATGAATTTTTAGAGACAAGTGCAGTGCAGAGTGCTGCGTTTGTTATGAATATGGTAGATAAGTTAGCACAAAAGTAATGGCAGTAAA
>NZ_JALUKE010000214.1 GCF_027056685.1 Sulfurimonas sp. | reverse complement strand
TGCGCATTACAAATGCCATAGAGAGCTATAAGCTTGACATACAAAGAAGTGGCTGGACAAGTGGGCGTAATACTTCCAACTATCTCACAGCCTTTAAAGTCGATCTATTTTTAAGTGCAGATGACAATGATGTTATCAATGCCATTGAAAATGGTGTTGCAGCGGCAAAGATACTTCCCTCAAACAAAGATATTCATACTTCACTTGGAGATCAAGTGCGCATTGCGTTTGATGGGGATGCTGTACTCTTTTCTGAAGAGTCTGAGCTTATCTACAAGGAGGAGGGACTTGAGGCTTTCATAGCGCACGAAAAGGCAAATCGTGACAACCCTATGAAAAAAGGTCCTTTTGCAAAACTCCTGCTCACCATCGCCAATATTCAGAAAAAATTTAAAGACAAAGAATCACCTATTCGTACAGCACTTGTCACTGCGCGAAGTGCTCCGACACATGAGCGGGTAATAAAAACACTCAATGTCTGGGGTGTTCGCATAGATGAGGCATTTTTCTTAGGCGGCAGTGAGAAGTACGAGGTACTTGAAGCCTTTGGTGCTGACATCTTTTTTGATGATCAAGATGTACATTTGGAACTCTCATCAGATGTTGTTCCTTCAGCAAAAGTGATGCATAAAACCATTTTAGAATGTGAACAATGATATATGTAGTATTTTTTCTATTTACATTTTTGATTCTCTTTGTTGCGTTTTATCAGTGGCAGTATTTTATGATATTCTCTCCCACCTACATAAAAGAGCGACGACTTTGTGATAAATGTGAACTTTTAAGTATTAAAACTGATGATGGCATAGAACTTGAGGGCGCTGTCTATGAGCCCGCAAACGCAGGGAGAACTTTGCTTGTTTTTGTTGGTCGCTCTCATGATGCTGTAGCACTAATGGGACGACTCAGTGAAGTCTATAAAAATGTGCGTGTTATTGCGTTTAACTACCGTGGTTATGGAAAAAGTGGCGGCGTAGCGAATGAGAAAAATATTTTAAGTGATGGCTTGAAAATTGCGCAGCTTGTGCAGAAGCATTATGGTGATTTTTATCTTTTAGGTTTTTCACTTGGCTCGAATGTTGCTGCGTTTGTGGCGAAGAAGCATAATACAAAAGCACTTTTTTTGGTAGGGGCATTTGACTCAGTTACAGCGCTCTCAAAAGAGAAGTATCCGAAACTTTGTTGTATAGAAAAACTACTGCGTTACAAGTTTCCTACTGATGAGTATTTGCAGGATGTTACTGCAAAGACATATCTTTTTGTAAGTAGCAATGATGAGACAATACCACTAAAAAATGCTCAAAATCTTAAAGAATCAGTAAAAAATCTTGCACTTTACAGTGAGCTTGAAGGGTTAAGTCATAAAGAGCTTCTGTGGGATTCAAAAGTAACAAATAAAATAAATAAGGTCATAGAAAATGGATAAAAAATTTAAAACAATGTTCTACATCTGTTTAGGAAGCATTGAGTATCTTGCAACAACAACACGAGAGATAAAAGTGATTGAGCATATTTGGGATAAGGCAAATCATTTTACTGCTTTTATGACGCTTTATATTTTGCTTTCGCTTGCATACAGACATTTGAGTGTTTTGATGAAAATTGTATTATTACTTGCGTTTGGTATGCAAATAGAGATTGTGCAGTATTTTATTCCAGGACGAGATTTTTCACTTTTTGATGTAGTGGCAGATAGTGTCGGGATTGTAATAGGAATAGTTTTTTATTATTTGTATGAAAAGTATAGAAGAAGCACTATAAAAGCTTCTTCATAAGTTCGATGTGGTAATTTTCTTGGTAGTTAATAAAGTCAAAGAATTTTGAGAGTTTTTCATCTGTAATTGCATCACTAAGTTCTTTGCACATTACTTTTGCAGCCTCTTCTTCTGCAATGCCATCTACGAGGAATTTATCTAAATCTTTTACAACATAGGTCATTTCATGAAGTTCACGAGGAAGTGCTAAAATACCGAGTTTTGCCATCATATTTCCAAATGATTTAAGATGAAAGTGAGATTCATCCACTAAATCTTGAAAGACATTAAATTGAAGAATATTTTTTGTGCGTGCCTGCATATAGGCATAAATAAGAATAAGCTCATACTCTTTGTAGGATTCATCAAATAAAAAGAGTGTAAGTGCATCTATTTGAGACTGTTCAAGCTCTCTATCTTCCCATTTTCGTTGCATATTAAACGCAGTGATTTCTTTGTTATTCTCTTCTTTTGAAAGTACTTCACTAAGATACTCTAAAAGATAAATATCATCGGTTTTTATACGCTTACCTAAAACATTGTCAGGATAAAATGAATGAAATGCTTTTATCTCATTTTTGAGGGCTTCTATGATTTCAAAAACAGTGTTGCGTTTAAGCAGTACCATACTTCTGTCATAATTATAATTTTCACCATTTTCAAGAGTCTGTTCACCAAGCCATTTCATATGACGAAAAGCAATTTGAGAGAAATCATAAAGGCGTGATTTTATTGTTTCATCATTAATTGCAAAGGATGCAAAAAGAGTAGAGAGCCAAAGTTCATGTTTTTTTTGGTATGTTTTATTCACCTTCTCCTTCCTTTTGTACTGATTCACAGCTATCTTTCATTTTAAGAACATGCATCTCTTCTTCTTCGCCTTTTTCTTTATTCTCAATATTTTGTAAAGAGGCGATGTAGGCTGTAAAGACTATATCTGCACATACTTGTTGTTGAGCTGAAAGCTCACCAAGCTTTTCATGCATTTTACCAATGGCTTTTTGAGCATACTCTAAATCATTGCCAATAATCATATCGGTAAACATAGAACCAATTACAACGGTATCTTGACAGCCATTTGTTGCAAATTTTGTATTTTCAATACCCTCTGCGTTTAGGTCTGTATAAAAAACAACATACTCATTTGTTTTTTCATCAAGTGCTACCCCAACACCATCTGCATCTTCAATTTTTCCGTAATTTTTTGGATTTATTAAGTGTTCTAAAGTTTCAGCGTTAAGCCCTTCTGGCATTTCTACATTTTCAAACATAATTTTTCTCTTTTTTTAATTTATGTAAGTGTAACGAAAAAGTATAAATATATTCTTGATTAATATCTTATTTTTGCAAGGTAAAGACCATTTGGTGGAGCAGGTCTGATTTTATGTTCTTTTTTTAAAGAGAGTTGCTCTTGTATCTCTTGTTTTTTGAGTTGTAAAAGTGCCCCAACCATCAATCTAATTTGACTTCTTAAAAAACCATTGGCCTCAAAATAGAGAATGTGATAATCCTTATGCTTATAGTAAAATGCTCTGTATATAACTCTTTGTGTAGAGTTAATATCACTACCTGTTTTCATAAAACCGCTAAAATCATGTTCTCCTTCAAAAAGTTTTATGTTTTGTTTTATCTCTGCAAGTGCTGCGTTTGGAAGAAATGTTACAAAATCGCTCTCAAAAGGATTGCTCTGTTTTGTTTTTATGATGTATCTATAGACCCTTTTTTTTGCACTGTATCTTGCATGAAAGGAATCATCTACTGTTACAATTTTTTTGATTATGATGGAAGAGGGAAGCATCTGATTTGCAACGAGTTTGAGCTTTACTAAATCTCTCCAATACTCAGGCAGAGAGATATGGCATACTTGTCCTGTTGCATGGACACCTTTGTCTGTACGCCCACTTGCTATAATCTTTTCATTGATGCCAAGTTGATTGAAAACTTGTGTTACATTGCCAAGTATGGTGTTTTTTGTTTCTCTCTGCGTTTGAGAACCAAGAAAATGTGTACCATTGTAGGCAAGAGTAAACGCAACTTTCATTAGAATTTATTGACTATGCTTTTACGGTAAATGAAGTATGTTACTATAAGCCAAGTGAGTGAGACTGCTGGGATTGTATAAAAATGTAGGATGCTTTGCAATCCAACTGTAAAACCATAATAGAGGGCAATAGAGATAAAAAGGTACAAATAAACACGAGATTTTTGGTGGCGTACCTGCACAACGCCTATGGCAATAACAATGAAAAGTGAGATGATAGGAAAAAGGCTCAGCAGTGTATCTGTTATAAACATTTTAACCTTATTTTTATGTCTATCTTTGGCAAGCCAATACTCAAGAGGTTTTCGATATGGATGAAGATGTGTTTTTAATGTATTATTAATCATCATTGTTTTGAAATTAATTTGAGAGAGCTTTTTAGTCGAGTAGCTATAGCCTTCTCCATCAGTAAGCTTAAGTCTAAGTATTCCTGCATCGTTTATAATCTCTGCTTTTTTTGCGGAAATAAGTATCTCTTCTTTTCCTTTTTTGTTGAATAAAAAAACTTTAGAGTATGTTCCATCATTCTTCTTCCCTCCAATATAGAGTAGCCAATCTCCAAAACTATTTCCAAATTCACTTGCTGCAAGGTTGAATTTCGCTTCACTTTTTTTATAAGAGACAAAATTACTTGATAATACAGTAGAGTGTGGAAAGAGAATAAAAAAATCAAATGCTAAAACTATGCTAAGTAAAAAAGCAGGTTTAAAGAGTGTCTTTACAAGAAACTTTGGCTTGATTCCAAGAGCAAACAGAACAATAACTTCATTGTCGTTTGAGAGTTTAAAGAGTGAGAGTGTTGCTGCTATAAAAAATGTTATGGGCAGGGTATAGAAAAGAATTTCGGGTAGCACAAAGAGATAGAGTTTTGTCATTTCCCAAATACTTAGTTGAATAATTGCGGTATAGGCTGCTAGTTTTATCAAAAATATGACAGAAGCTATGGCAAAAAGGGGTAAAAATATAGATAGAAATAGCGTTGAAAGGTTTCTAAGTATATATTTTTGAAGTCTATCCATTTATAAAAACTCTCTTAATAATTAGCATTGATATAGGCTGCAATAGGAGTGTCTAGCATATATACTATAAAAGTAGCCATTGCTAAAAAGGGTACAAAAGGAACACGCTGCTGTTCTTTTGAACCTTTTACTGCATAGAGCATAACAGGCATTGCTAAAATTGCTGATAAAAAGATGGCGACAAGTCCTAGTTTTACACCAAGTAAGGCACCCATAGTAGCTGCAACCATAATGTCACCTTCGCCCATTGCTTCTATAAATGGAGCTCTGTCGAAGTGTTTGTTCCATGAGGTTTTTGTCTTTATTCCTGCTCTGTATACCGAAGATGTAAGGTAGTAAGAGAGTGCAAAACGCAATAGGGTAAAGCCACCTGCAAAGAGGAGGGCATTTTGAAAATTATTAAAAAGTCCTGTGATACTCCATGCTCCAAAAATAGCAAAAAAGATTGCTAAAAGATTGAGTGAATCAGGAATCATCTTGTATTTTAAATCTATTACAGAGAGTGCTAAAAGCATTAAAAAACTCATTCCTATAAAGAAAAGAGGCAGGCTAAGAGAGTATTTGTAAACAAGTAGTGTAAAAATAATTCCTGAGAGGAGTTCGATAAGTGGATATTGTATAGAAATTTTGTTAGAGCAATAAGCACATTTTCCTTGTAAAAATATCCATGAGAGTAGGGGAATATTATGCCAAGGTTTGAGTTTATGACCACATGATGTGCAGTGCGAAGCACCAAAAACGACACTTTCATCTTTTGGAATGCGAAGAATGACTACATTTAAAAATGAGCCAAAAACTATACCGAAAATAAATGCTATAAAAAGTTCCATTATTTTAAGCCTCCAAATCTACGCTCAATATGTGTAAATTGCTTGACAATTTTTTGTAAATCTTTAGGTGTAAAATCTGGCCAGAGTTTATCTATAAAAAAGAGTTCTGCATAAGCCGCTTGCCACAAAAGAAAATTTGATAGTCTTGTATCTCCACCTGTTCTGATGAGAATATCGACATCGGATTTACAATCAAGTGCATTACTAAGCATCTCATTTGTAATTTCTTGTGAAGATTTCTTAAGTGAGTTTACTGCACGGAGTATCTCATCTTGCGCTCCATAATTTAGTGCTAAACTCTGTACGAGTCCATCACAGTGAGCTGTTTTTTCTTCTACCATTTTTATGGTTTTTTGTAAAGATTTTGAAAAAGCTCTTGTGTCACCTATTGGCTCAAATTTTACATTGTTCTCAAGGTAAGAGGGAAGTTCATCTTTAAGATATTTATCGAGTAATCGCATTAAAAATTCAACTTCTAAACGCGGTCTTTTCCAGTTTTCTGTAGAAAAAGCATAGAGCGTGAGTCTTTCTATTTCTGAATTATTAGAGCAGTATGTCGTAATCGCTTTTACAACTTCTGCACCTGCTTCATGCCCTTTAACTCGTTTTTTTCCTTGCATCTCTGCCCATCTGCCATTGCCGTCCATAATGATTGCTATATGTTTTGCTTTATTCATTTTTTACTCACATAATTTTTTTGAGTGTGAGATAATTCTGAATGAAAGCGTTAGTTTGTCACTTTGAAGCAGTAAAATATTTTTGTCATTTGTGATAAACTCTATCTCATTTACATCAGTTCCAAAACTTGAAGAGTCTTTGAGTAGATTAAGACAAACTGCATCAAGATTTTTATTTTCAAGCATATTGACTGCGTTTGACTTTGCCTTCTCCTCATCCATCTCAGCCTTAAAACCTACTACCGTGATGCCCTCTTTATCAATTGTATTTAAAATATCAATATTTTTTTTCAAAGGAAGCTCCCAGCTCTCACCCAAAGACTCTTTTTTGAGTTTACCATCTTGTGGAAACTCTGCAATATAATCACTTACAGCCGCCGCCATAAAAAGAAAAGGTCTTTTTTGAATAATATGTATATGCTCATCTCGTACAAGTGTTGCTTTTGAGAGTTTTCCTTTTTTTGCAATGCGTATAGAGTCGGTGAGATACTCTAACATCTCGTCTGTACTAGCAACATCAATTTTATGCATATTCTCAGGTAAATCTTCATCAAATCTTGTAGCAATAAGATTTACATCAGCCCCTTTTAAATAGAGTGCAGTAGCAAGAGCTGATGCCATTTTTCCACTTGAAAAGTTTGAAATATAGCGTACATCGTCTATTTTTTCTATTGTTCCACCACCTGTAACTATAACGCGTCTATCTGCCCAGTATTCTTCTTTTAAAAGTTCTCTACTTGTTTGGTAAAAGATATTTAGAGGCTCTGCCATCGCTCCATTGCCTACTGTTTTACAAGCAAGCTCT
>NZ_JALUKE010000213.1 GCF_027056685.1 Sulfurimonas sp. | reverse complement strand
GTATGTAACTCCCGAAACTTTTTCGGTGTTAAGTTCGCATACCCTGCATCAATAACTACAACAGTACCATCTGCATCAAGTTCACAAAAAAGTGCCTGATGTCCAATATGCATACCGTCAAATCCACCTATAGCAACGGATGTCGTTTTTTTCATTTACACTTTTTCCTTAAAAATGACTATAATTACATTATAGACGCATTATAACATATACAAAAGGATTTTTACTGCATGACAATAGATGATACGCCCATAGAACAGCTTGCACAAAAACTTCTCAAACTACCTCATGAAGAGTTTAAACATATCATCAAAAATATTTCTTATCAAAAACTAGCAGAAGCAGTCTCCTACGCTGAGAGTAATCGAGCAAAACATCTCATCAATCGCATAAAACATATAGATGCAACACTTGAAAAAAATATATATAAACTACTAAAAAAAGAGCAGCAACATACAATTAAACAGCTTTTAGAATACGAAGACAATGAGGTTGGTGCCTATATGCACCTTGAACTTCTCACTGCTACTAAAGATGAAACAGTTTTAGATATAAAACAAAAAATACAAACTTATGAGAAGGCATCCCTCACTCACGCTGCGTTTAATAAGCTCTTTATCATAACCAAAAAAGAGCATCTGCTTGGTGTTTTAGATATTAGTAAACTACTACTTTATGATGATACACAAACCATTGAGCAAATCATGGAGAAAGAGAATTTATCCCAAGCATTGATGATTAATGAACATGCAGACATTCATACTGCTGTAAAACTTTTTGAAGCAAATGACCTCTCTACACTTGGTGTTGTAAATAAAAGTAAAAAACTTCTTGGGCGTATTCTTTTTGATGATGCCTATATATTTATTCGTGTTGAGGAGGAGAAACAGGCACTCAATATGCTTGGAACACACCATGAAGCTGAAAAAAGTTTTGCTACAGCGCAAAGAAAAAGACTTGAATGGATTTTCATTAACCTTTGTGCAATTCTTCTTTCTGCATTAGTTGTAAATCACTTTAAAGGAACAATACAGCAAATAGTCACACTCGCTGTTTTGATGCCTGTTGTTGCAGCACTTGGAGGTAATGTCGGTAATCAAGCTGTCACGGTAACAGTGCGGCGTTTAGCCCTTGGAGAAATCAGCAAAACAATTGCATACAAAATAATGGGAAAAGAGTTTCTTATTGGCATTGTCAATGGTCTTATAGTTGGCATTGTTGTGGGAGTTTTAGCATACTTCTGGTTTCACCAAGCGATGCTTGGTGCTGTTGTTGCTCTAGCCATTATCATAAACCTCTCATTAGCAGGTCTTATCGGTTCATTTTTACCTATCATTATGAAACGCTTTAACATTGACCCTGCCATTGCGTCGCCACTACTGCTCACAACAGCTACAGATGCTATGGGATTTTTTGTATTTTTAGGTTTAGCAACGCTAATTTTACTCAAATAAACAGTACAACTACTTTTTAAAGTAGTAACAATACTCCAAATTTCCCTCTTTTCCTGTAAGTGATGAGGGGGATTTTTGTACTAACTTCCACTCTTTTAAGAGACAAGCATCTTCAAACTTTTGCATTGCGTTTGCAATGGCTTTTTTATCGAGAACAACACCATTTTTATCACGCTTAACCTCACGCCCTACTTCAAACTGTGGCTTAAAAAGCAAAATAATATCTTGTGATGCAAGTCTCTGTACATCCTCTAAAATATAGAGTAAAGAGATAAACGCAACATCACTCACAACCAAATCAAAAGTCTGATTTGGTTCAAATTTACGGATGTCACACCCCTCGTAAACATTCACTCGCTCATCTTCACGCAAAGAGTGGTGTAACTGATCTCGCCCGACATCCACTGCGTTTACCTCAGCAACATTACGCTCTAAAAGCACCTGAGTAAAGCCACCCGTAGAAGAACCGATATCAAGTGCGACTCTTCCCTTGACATCTAAACGCAGCTCTTCTAAAAAAGCATCTAACTTAAACGCAGCACGAGAGACATACGACTTATGTTCCTGCACATTTACACTATCACCATCTTCTACCTTGAAAGAGCTCTTTTTAAGTGCTTTTCCATTCACAAAAACAAGCCCCTCTTTTATGAGAGCCTGTGCTT
>NZ_JALUKE010000212.1 GCF_027056685.1 Sulfurimonas sp. | reverse complement strand
CCCCTCAGTTGCAAGGCGAATCATCTCTTTGACACCCTCATCTCGCTCATCATAATCAAACGCAACCACTTCGCTGTCACGGTCAACTCCAAGTGTAAGTTGTGTAAGGTCATTACTACCGATGCTAAATCCGTCAAATATTTTACTAAAGGCATCTATTTGAATGACATTGTTTGGAATTTCACACATTACATAGATTTCTAAGCCATTTTCACCCTGTTTAAGCCCATATTTTGCCATAGTGTCGATGACTTTTTGACCCTCTTGCACTCTACGACAAAATGGAATCATAAGCGTAACATTTGTAAAGCCCATCTCATCTCGTACACGCTTCATGGCCGCACATTCAAGTGCAAATCCCTCTTCATAGTTTGGATGAGCGTAACGAGATGCACCACGAAAACCAATCATAGGATTGTCCTCTTTTAACTCAAAAGTAGTACCACCTAAAAGCGTTGCATATTCGTTTGATTTAAAATCACTCATGCGAACAACACATTTTTTAGGATAGACAGCAGATGCTAGAGTTGCTACACCCTCAGAGAGTGTTTTAACAAAAAAGTCTTCCATTGAGCTATATGCCTCAGTAAGTTCTTGTAGTTTTGCTCTTGTTTCATCATCGACTTTTTCAGGATGTTTAAGTGCCATAGGGTGCGCCTGAATGTACTCGTTAATGATGAACTCCATTCTTGCAAGTCCTATTCCATCAACAGGTAATGAGCTTAGAGAAAATGCAAGGTCTGGATTTCCAAGATTCATCATAATCTCTGTTTTTGTTTTTGGAAGATTTGAGAGATCTGTTTTTTGGATTTCATATTTTAAAATACCTTCGTAAATATGACCATCTTCGCCCTCAGCACAACTCACCGTAACTTTATCAGCATCTGCAAGAACTTCTGTAGCATTGTCACATCCTACAACAGCAGGGATGCCAAGTTCGCGTGAAAGAATTGCCGCATGACAAGTACGCCCACCTTTGTTTGTAATGATAGCAGCCGCTATTTTCATAATTGGTTCCCAATCAGGGTTGGTGGTATCGGCTACTAAAACTTCACCAGCCTTAAAAGTATCTAACTCTTCTACACCCTTGATATAGTGTGCTTTTCCTTGTCCAATTTTTGTGCCGATTGCCTGACCAGTTACGAGAACTTTACCACTCTCTTGCATATGGTAAACTTCTAAGATATTTCCATGTTTTTGACTCTCTACCGTTTCAGGACGAGCCTGTACCATATAAAGGTGCCCATCATCACCATCTTTTGCCCACTCCATATCCATTGGTTTATGATAGCCTGCTTTCTCAGAGTAGTGTTTTTCAACCTTGATTGCATAATCAGCAAGAACCATAACATCATCATCACTCAGACAAAAATGAGATTGTTGCTCTTTTGTTGTTGGAATGTTTTTTGTATATTCAACGGCGATATTGTCAAGGTTGATGGTATCTGTAAATACCATTTTTTTCTCTTTTGAGCCTAAAGAGCGTTTGAGTACGGTTCTAAAGCCTTTGTTGAATGTCGGTTTATGAACATAAAAGGCATCAGGGTTGACTGTTCCCTGTACTACATTTTCACCAAGACCAAGCGCTGCGTTTATAAATACAACATCTTTAAATCCCGTCTCTGTATCGAGTGAGAACATTACACCACTTGCAGCTTTATCACTACGAACCATTTTCATAACAACAACAGAGAGATATACTTTTAAGTAATCAAAACCATTGTCATATTTGTAGTGAATAGAACGGTCGGTAAAGTTTGAAGCAAGACAACGCTTGTAAGCGTCAAGTAGTTCATCTGCAGTTGCGATATTTAAGTAAGTGTCGTTTTGTCCTGCAAAAGAGGCTTCAGGGGAGTCTTCAGCAGTTGCAGAAGAACGAACAGCTACTGAAAGATTTTCGCCGTATTCCTCTTTTAGTTTTTCATAAGCACTTAAGATGTCACTTTTTAAATCAGCAGGAATTTCACAGTTGTAAACTATGTCACGACATTTTTTACCTGCAGTTTGTAGGGCATCTACACTCGTTACATCAAGATTGTCAAGTTGTTCATGTAACTCTTTCCATGCATCATTTGCATCAAGCAGATGCACATACGCATCTGATGTTACAGCAAAACCATTAGGAACGCGAACACCTTCACTCGTTAGATTTTGATACATCTCTCCAAGAGAAGCATTCTTTCCGCCGACTTCGGCAACATCTGCTATACCTATCTCATTAAACCATTTAACATTTTGTGACATCTGTAAACTCCATCTAATTAAGTTATTAGATGTATTTTACTCCTCTGAAAGTAAACACAATGTGACATATGTCACTTTTAAAGAGTATTTTTAAATTTTAATGAGGCATATTTCCTATATTCTGAGTTTGCGATGTTTGTTTCATAGCACTATTTTGCATGGCACCCATATTTACTGCTGGGGCATGTGTCGCTTTTTGATGTTCACCTGTTTGTGCTGCTGCTAGTTGCATAGCTCCATTTACAAGTGCTGTTGTCGCATGTAAATTTCGTGATTGAATCTCTTGTGTTTTAACAATTCTATCTGCCATTACACCTATTTTATCTGCCATTTTTAAAATTCTGTCTGACATTGTGCCAATATCATCAGATAGACGAAGTGTAGTTTTTGAAAGTGTCTGTAGTGTTGCTTTATAATCATCACTTGCATTATCGGCTTCATGTGCACTAAGATAAGAAATCTCTTTTGCCATTACTACTGATTGAGAACTGAGTTCTTCAAGACTATTCATAGCTTGGATTGCCTCTTTTTTACTTGAAAAACTTTGCGCTTGTTGTTGAGTGAATTTGGCAACTGCATCTGAGTAGTTGTTTACTTTTTCTTCATAATTAGCTAATTTTGTTTGACTTTTTGAAATAGAGTCTAAAGAACTCATAGCCGTAGTGTTGATTGTTTTTGCATCATTTACCAACATATCTAAACCTGTTGTTGTTTCACTTGCAAAAAGTGCTACTGTTAGTAGTGAAAGACCTAAAATTGATTTTTTCATAATATAACTCCTTGTTTTGATAGTAGAAGTATATTATTTTAGTGTTAGCGAAGTGTTAGTGGCGCAAGATTTAAGTAAAAGAGTGTTCCTTTATTAAGCTGACTCTCAAGAGAGATTTTTATTTTTAACTCTTCACAAAGTTTTTTGACAATATGCAGCCCTATGCCAATGCCACGCTCTTGCTCTTTGTAAAAACGCTCAAAGACTCGTTTTGGATTTTTGATGCCTTTGCCGCTGTCTTGTATAAGAAGATTATTCTCTTCATAGCGAATATTTACTGTGCCATTGTTTTTATTGTACTTAGCTGCGTTTGAGAGTAGGTTATCTACAATTCTACTAAAGGCATCTTTGTTTGTAAAGAGTTTTACATTCATGGGTGCAACACTAAAGTGAATGTTTTTGTAGTTGCTGCTTATAAGATTTACTCTCTCTTGTAAAAACTCATAGAGTTCGAACTCCTCTTTTTGGCTTGCATGAGCGTTTAGGTAAGAGCGTAAGTTTGATTGAAGATTTAGGATGTTGGCTACACTGTTTTCTATTCGTTTCATCTGTGATGTTTCGCCAAATTTACTTTTGAGCATTGCAATATTTAAACGCAAAGTAGAGAGTGGGGTATTAAAGTCGTGTAAAATATCTTTGATGAATTCTTCAGTTAAACGCAGTGCATTACGCAGTGGAGAGAGCGCATATAGAGCAAAGCCAAAAGAGAGCAGGGCAATGATAAATTCAAGTACTAAAAACTGTAACAATAGGCTGCGTTTAATCTTGCTTATTTTTGCAGTATAAAGGCTCTTTTTAAGATAAATTTTGAGGTAATTCTTTTTTGAATTGGGAATGGTAAAGTAGGAGGTTAGTTCATCCTGTTTTTTGTAGAGCTTGTAGAGTTCATGTCCATCTTTTGGAACAAAATCTATGCCATACTCTTTACACTGCAGATCAAAACTACAGATACGCATTTGTGAAAATATCTGCTCGTCAAGTGTTTGCACCTCTTTTTGGTAGTTGATAAAAAAGAGGGCAGTAATAAGTAGTGATTGGGAAAAGAAGAAAAGAAAAAAACTTTTAAAAAGTGACTCTTGCTCAACTTTTTTCAAGAATATACCCCACACCACGAATATTTTTTACAGGAAGTCCTGTAATGTGTTTAAATTTACTCAGAGCCACACGAAGTGCTGAGTCTGATGGATTGACAAGGCAGTCCATCAAAACAGTTTTATCGAGAACATTACCAATGTTTTGCATAAAGATGTCACATAAACACTCTTGCACTTCACCAAGAGGAACGATATTTCCATCTTTATGCAACTCTTTCTTCTCAGGTGAATAGCGTAGGTTTTTGTACTCTATATCTTTGCTGACCTGTGAGAGTTTAGCTTTAACGCGTATGAGTAACTCCTCTGGAAAAAAAGGTTTTTTGATGTAGTCATCAGCACCCACTTCAAAGCCTTTTGCGATGGTGTTTAAGTCTATAAGCGCACTAATAAAGATGGTAGGAGTATTGTCATCTGCATTTCTGAGACTCTCTAGCAGTTCTATACCGTTCATATCAGGGACATTGATGTCAAAAACATACAAATCATACTTATTGTCATAACTTGCATCGACTGCGTCATTGCCATTATGCACAAGTGTTACCTTGTACTCATGCATCTCAAGCAACTCTTGTAGCGTCTCTGCGAGTTCATAATCATCTTCGAGTAGCAGTATCTTTTTGTGCATCTTTTTTTCCTTGTAAACTTTTAAAAGTAGTAACCGACTTTGAGAGAAACAGCGTTGTCACTTGCTGTATCACTTAAACCATAGGCATAAGAGAAGATTAAAAATCGATTTTTATCTATAGAATAATATCCATAAAGAGATGCTGTTTGTATGTCTTCAATGCCTTTGTAGATACTGTTGGAAAGATTGTATGCACCACTCATATAGAGTTTATTTGTAAAATAGTAACCTAAACCTGCACTATATGAATTTGTGTCTTGATAGATATAGTTAGTGTTAGTCGTATTCACATCATCATCATTAATCATAGTGTAGCTGTAACCGCCAAAAACATTTACTTTAGCTACTGTATAACTAAGACTTGCAGAGCCTGTGTAGTCTGTATTGTTATTATTGAGTGATGTTTGGTATGTTGGCAGCAATGCTCCCGCACCTAAACGCAGCGATAAATTTTTGATAGGTCTGAAATTATAAGCGGCTCCAATAAAGGAGTCATTCATTCCCTGCTCGCTGTAAGTTTTTGCTTTTGTCGTATAGTATGATGTAGATGCTTGAAGGGAAAAATTACCATAGTAATAATCCATCTGTAAAGAGCCAGAATAAGTGTCTGTTTGATTGAGCGTAGCATAATTTGAATCGGCAAAATTTGCACCGATGATTATATCAGCATGTCCTTTTGATGCTTTTTTAACAGAGAGTTTTTTAATACTACATCCATTAATATCTACTAAATCTGTTAAAGGTGTATTTGGACATTTGTCAACACTATTAGCTACTCCATCCATATCTGAATCAGAATAAGCAAAAAGTCCACTAGAGAGAAGAGAAGATGCTATTAATATAGGTAAAATTTTATTCATTTATTTCTCCTGAAAAATTGGAACTTAGAGTGGTATAACCACTCTAAAAAGTGATTATACTATGTTATTAATGACGACTACCAAAATTGTTCTGTTGTGTTTGATCATTTTGATGTTGTGTTTGATCATTTTGATGTTCCATATGATCCATATAATTCATATGATCTCCAGCTTGCATTTGATTTGTCCTTTGAGCTTGATCCATGTGTTGCATAGCATGTGCTTGATGCTCTTGAATCATATCCTGTGCGTGATTTTTTGTATCTTGCGCATTTTTATGCATTGTCTCGCCCATATCTTGACCTGCTTGCATATTTTCTTGAGCATGACCCTGCATTTTCTCTTGCATTTGAGCAATAGCATCTGTGCGCTCTTGTACATTCATATTTGCAAGTTGTTCTTTAAACTGGTTCATAAGTTGTACACGCTCTTGTGCAGGTGCATTTTGAATTTTTGTGATTTGAGCATCAATACCTGAGTTAGTGTTACTTGACTGTGTTGCAGTATCATCTGCCATACCTAAAGTTAATGCTCCAAGAAGAGCTACTGATAATGTGATTTTTGCGAAATTCATTTTGAATCCTTTGTGTCTTTAATTTTCAAACTTGGAACTCTTTGCTTTTTGAAGCGACTTCCTTGTTTTGATAGTGGTATTATCACATAAGAGTGTAAGCGGAGTGTTAGCAGTTTATTTGTTTATCCATTTAAAGATGTCGATGATGGCTATTGTCTTATTTTCTAGGTCTATTATATAAATAATTGTGTAACCTTTAAAGATTAAGTCTCTTATATTTGTATCGTTGTAGTACAAAGATTGTCGGTACTTATAGGGCATATTAACTATATTGGTAATTTTGTTGTCAAGTTTAGAGAGAAAATCAAAAGCTTTATTGAAACTGTCTTGAGCAATATATTCTAAAATAGGCTCTAAATTAGAGATATAAGTCTCTTCTCTAATTATCTGCATATTTACTCTTTAAACTTTGCATATACTTATGCATATGATTTTCATACTCTTGTTCATTTAAATATGTGCCTGTTCTATGCTGATACTTTTTCACAGCATCAACTACTCTTTTTTTCGCTTCATCCGTTGTAATGGCAGGGTAGCCATCATCAACTAACTCAAAAAGAAATTCTTTAACCTTTTCTTGCACATCAATTCCACTTTGTACTACATTTTGGTAGACACTGTCTTCGAGTTCTATTTTAAGTGTTCGCATTATTTTTCCTTGATGACGCTTTTATGTATTATAGCAAGTTGCAGGTGTAGAGTGTCTGAACTTACTTTGTTCTTCTCTCTACTTTACAACTTTTTTAGAGCCACTTTTCTCATAAAAAAGCAAATAGGTCGCAGGCAGTATCAAGAGTGTAAGCAGCGTTGAACTGATGATGCCTCCTGTGATGACCACTGCGAGTGGGTACTGTATTTCACTTCCTACACCCGAGGCGTAAAGCAGCGGGAGTATGCCAAAGAGTGTGGTAAACGCAGTCATCAGTACCGGTCTTAAACGCAGTAGTGTTGCATCTTTAAGCACTGTTTTTAAAGGTACATCAGGGAATTTCAAACGCAGCTCATCGATGAAGCTTACCAAAACAATGCCGTTTAATATGGCAATGGCAAAAATAGCTAAAAATCCCACAATAGCTGAAACAGAGAGATAGATACCGCTGATAAGCAGGGCAATTATGCCTCCTATAAAGCCAAATGGAACATTGAGCAGAATTATGAACGCCTTTTTAAAGGAGTTAAACGCAGTATAGAGGAGTAAAATGACTACTAAAAGCGTAATAGGAATGATGAGCATCAGTTTTTGTGTTGCCTCTTGCATATTTTTAAAGTCACCTGCCCAGCCTATGTAGTAACTTGCGGGTATTTTTACTTTTTTCTTTATTATTTTGTCAGCCTCTTCTACAAATGAGGCGATGTCCCGTCCCTCTACATCCATTGAGAGCACCATATAGCGGCTGAGGTTCTCACGCTTTATAAATGATGCACCTTGGACTATTTGAATGTTGCATATTTGCGCTAAAGTGACAAGCTTGCCACTTTTTGAACGCAGCGTTACATTTTTGAGTGATTCTATATCTTTTTTGGCATTTTTTATCTTTGCTACAATGCCAAAGCGTCTTATGCCTTCTATTTTTTGTGTAACCGCCTCTTCGCCGATGCCGTTTCGTATAACCTCCATAACTTCATCAACGCTGATTCCATAACGAGCCAGTGCGAGATAGTCAGGTGCGATCTTTATCTGTGCCTGACCGAGCTGCGTTTCAATCTCCATACGCTCAAGACCGTCTACATTTTTTATGGCAGATTGGATCTCTTTTGCAATGGTATCGAGCACTTTTTGGTCATCTCCGTAGATCTTTATGGCAAGTTCGGCTTTTACACCTTCTAAAAGCTCTTCAATACGCATAGCAATAGGCTGTGTCGGTACGAACTGCACATAAGAGAACTGCTCTCCAAGGTCTTCACTCATTTTTTTTGTGAGTGCAGGCAGGTCTTTTATGTCAGGTTTAAGTGTCAAGAGAATTTCCATGTAGTTCGCCTGCGCGGTCTCTCCTTTTTCACTTCTTCCTATCATCGCAAGTACTGAACTTACATCGTCTGGGTAGTTTTTCAAAATGTACTTTTCTATTTTTTTCGAAGTATCTACCGACTGAGTCAGAGCCGTTCCGGGAATGGCGATGACACGGTACATAATAGACTCTTCATTGAGCGAAGGCAAAAACTCGCGCCCTTGTTGGGTTAAGATATATGCTAAAACTATAAAGAGCAGACTCACTGCTGCCAAGATTGTTTTTGCATTGTCAAGTGCTAAACGCAGTGCAGGGGTGTAGGCTTTTTTTATCGCTTTCATCACGCTGTTTTCAGCTGATTTTGAGGGCTTGAGCAGCATCAAAACAAGCACAGGTACTAAAATGAGTGCAACAAGCAAAGAGCCAAGCATAACAAAGACGATGTTAAGTGCCATTGGGGTGTAGAGCTTTCCTGCTAGCCCATCAAGTGAGAGTAGGGGAATAAAAACCGCCGCAATGATAAGCACTGCAAAGGTAACAGGCTTTGCAACCTCTTGGGCAGCTTGGGTGACTATGGCAAGTTTTGGTGCATCGGGCTTTTCGTGAATGAGTCGAAAAGAGTTCTCTACTATTACGATGGTTCCATCGACTATCATCCCCACGGCAATGGCTAGACCGCTCAGACTCATAAGGTTCGCCGAGAGATTATAATAATCCATCAACAAAAATGCAATAAGCAACGAAATAGGGAGTGATATGATGACTATAAAGGCACTGCGAAGCTCGAATAAAAAGAGAAAAAGAACAATGGCAACCAAAATCACACCACTCAGCAGTGCCGATGTCATCGTATTTATCGCTTTATGCGTTATCTCAGTTCTGTCATAGATGGTCGCTATCTTTACACCATCAGGCAGGGCTGTGTTTACGGTTTGTATCTTCTCTTTGAGGCGCTCTACTACTTTGGCTGCGTTTGTAGCGCTGCGTTGGAGTACCATTCCCATGACAGCCTCTTTTGCATCGATGCTTACCGCACCAAAACGGGGAGCCGAACCTTTGGCAACATTGGCAACATCACCGATGGTTACGGCTTGACCTTCTGTTGCTTTTACTACGGTGTTACGGATGTCATCGAGAGTTTTATACAGACCTGCACCACGAATGAGATACTGCTCACGGTTAAACTCAAGATACTGTCCACCGGCTGCTTGGTTGGACTTTTGGAGTGCTTGGATGATGTCATCGTAGGTGATGCCAAAATCTTGGAGCTTTTTCGTATCGACCAAAACATTGTACTGCTTCTCGTCTCCTCCCCAGCTGACAACCTCTTCAACACCCGAGACAGACTTAAAAAGTGGAGCAACGATGTACTCTTGCATCTCTTTAAGCTCGCGCAGAGAGTATTTGCCTCTGGTGTCTTTGATTTGGTACCAAAAGACCTGTCCAAGCCCTGTGGTGTTTGGACCAAGTACCGGCTTGCCCCAGCCTTTTGGAATATCAACACTGCTCAGGCGCTCTGAGACAAGTTGTCGTAAAAAGTAGATGTCCATAGCATCATCAAAAAAGACACTCACATAGGAGAGCCCGAAGATGGAGTTTGACATAATGAGCGTGACCCCTGCCATTCCTGAGAGTGCGGATTCTACAGGGTATGTAATGAGCTTTTCAATGTCCTCAGCCGAATTTCCCGGACTCTCTGTGTAGATCACAACCTGTTTTGGCGTGATGTCAGGAAAGGCGTCGATGGGAATCTCAGTGTAGGCTTTATAGCCAAAGAGCGAGATGGCGATAAACGCAACAATAACGAGGATTTTATACTTGAGCGAAAGCTCTATGAGTTTGTCTAACATACTAACTCCTAATCCCCATCACCCAAAGAGGATTTAAGCAGAGCAGACTTGATGTAGTAACTCTTGTCACTTACATAAACCTCACCTAGCTTTAGCCCCTCAACGGCAACATAGTTTTCATCTGAGGCAAGAACCTTAACGACTTTTATATCGTAAGGTACAGCCTCTTTTTCTTCCTCATTTGCTTCTTCTTTAGCGCTTTCTTCTTCTTCTTCGCCATTTGGTACAAAGACAACCCACTCATTGTTAAAAAAGCTCAGTGCCGATTTTTTTACCGCAAGATGTTCAAACTTCTTTCCAAAGTAGAGTGTTGCTTCTACATAGGCGTTAATGAAGAGGTTATCTACTTTTTCATCGACGCTTGAGAGCGCTATAACCCTTTGTGTTGCTTCATCGACATTTGGCATTATCTGCGTGATATGTGTTACTATCTTTTTGCCTGCATAATCTACTATGAGCTTATCGCCGAGTTTTGCCTTTGTAGCATACTCAATTGGCAGATAGGATTTGATGTAGTAGGCTTGTTCTTTTGCAATGTTAACTATAGGATCATTTTCACTTACAGAAGAGTGGAGTGGTTTAAGCAGTGCGCTTACTCTTCCGCCGCTGTGAGAGCGTAGAACATACGAGGCACTTGCTTTTGTTAGATGCTTTGTATCTATACCTAAAGTCATAAGTTGTGATTCGAGTGCATTGAGCTTCGCGGCTATGGTATTCTTTTTGATGCTCTCATTGTTGAGTTCAGACATAGAGGTCATCCCCTTTTCATAGAGCTTTTTAAGGGCATCATAATTTTTCTCAGATGAAGCGAGCTGCTTTTTGAGTGAGAGATAATCTGCTGTCATCTTAGAGACGACAATGGACTCTATAAGTGCAATTCTTTGTCCCTTTTTAACGACCTGTGCAGGTTTTACATAGTACTTTTCCAAGTGCCCTGCAACGATGGAAGTTATCGCCTCTTGTGCGTTTGAAAGTTGGATGACTTTTGCGTTTATCTTTTGAGACTGCGAAAAATCGTGCAGCGAAACTTTTTGTGTCGGTATCTCCATGGCAGTGAGTGTTGCGCCAAGCAGAGTGAGTGTGAGTAGTATTTTATTCATTATATGCTCCTGTGAGGTAGTTGTACTCTATGATGTTGTTCTCTTTTTTTGTGTTGATGTCTATGAGTTTCTCTTGTGTGCGTATCATCTGGTTTTTTATAAGTTGCAGCTCTACGAGATTTATATTGGCTATTTTGTAGCCATCTTCATACATCAGCAAAAGTTCATTTTGTGCATTTATGAGCGCTTGTGTGCTCTTTTGAAGAGCGCTAAGTTTGTCGATGAGACGCACGGTTTTGTTCAGTGTGAAGTTTTGAGCGGTTCTTGTCTGCTCAAAGAGCAACTGCTGCGTTTGGGCTTGGAGTTTTGCTATTTTTTTCTCTTCTTGTTTTGCATTGAAAACTACAAGCGGAATGTTCATACCAACTCGGTAGATGGCTTGGTCAGGCTCTTTTTCATACTCGGCACGCATTTCGAGCCATTCGAGTTTGTTGGCACTCAGCGCTGCGTTTGCGGATGCCTCTTTTTGGCGCGATTGTAAAACTGCGAGTTCGGGAGCGCTCAGAGGTGCATTTTCTGTTTTGAGTTTGAATGTGTAGTTACTCTCTAGTTCCGGCTCTGTTTGCAAACCTGCAAATGCAAGTAACTTGTAGTGGGCATCTGTTTTTGCCACTGTGAGCGTGTCAAGGTTGTTTTTCGCGCGTTTGACATCGAGTGTGGCTTGGAGGTATTTTACTCGTGCAATTGTGCCGCTCTCAAATCGTGCTTTTGAAATCTCGGCAATCTTTTGCGCGATTTGCAGCTCCTGAGCTGCGAGTGTTTCTCTTTTTACAAGGCGCTTATAGGCAACATACTTTAAAGAGAGCACTTTTATAAACGCAGCACGAGTGAGTTTCACTTTCTCTTTTGCGCTGGTGAGTTGGGCTTGGCTCAGTGCATCTCTGTCACTGTCTACACCCCATAAACGCAGTGGTTGTGTAAGTTCTATGCGAAAGCCATTGTCACTTGCGTTTGAGGCATCTTGCTCAAACTGTGAAGCCTCAAGTGCCAAAGTAGGGTTTTTGTAACGAGTTGTTATTTTACTCTGCTCTTTGCTCTGCTCAATACGCATAGCATTTGCTTTCAAATAAGGGCTTTTAGATAAAGCCTCCTCTTTGAACTGCTCAAAATCCTGAGCATACAAAGAGAGTGTTGCCAAAAATGGCAAAAGCAATCTTTTTTTCATAATCTATCCTGATGATAATTTAGTTTTTTGACAGAAGTCTAGGTTGTAGGTTGTTTAGAGTGTGACAGGGGGTTTAAAAAGTGTGTTGTAGGGAGTGTACTCATACGAAATTACAAAAAAGTGAGGGACTGCGTTTAGAGTAGTATTCTCGAATATTATTGGGAGTTCTGAGAGTATAACAACTGTGTGAAACGCAGCGTGAATGTGGCAAATGTCGCCATCTATTATGTGGGTCTCAGAAGAAGAGAACTCATGGACATATTCTTGTGCATTGCAGCTGTGCGTATCGAGCGCATCAATGACAAAAGCGTGCAGTGATGTAAAGCTAAGAGCGAACAACAGTACGAATGTAAGGAGTCTTCTTCTTTTCATCATCTACTTTTTCACTTACTCGCACAGCAGCTTGGCTGTTCTTTGACAAAGTAGGGCTTTATGATGTAGTAAAGCACAAATGCCCAGAGAATAACTGTCGAAGCCCACGCCGCTATGCCGAAGTCCTCATGCACATGCACAAGCTCATTGACACTAACATCACGCAGCAGATAATCAAGCCCGAAACCAAAAAGAACTGAACCTACAATGATGGTACCAAGGTAGATGACAAGTGTAGTCGAGCCAAGCATCTTTTTGACTACTCCAATGGTGACCGTATTTGTCGCAGGTCCTGCACTTAAAAATACAAACGCAGCACCCGGAGAAACACCCGCAAGCATGAGTCCCGCGGCAATTGGGAGTGATGCAGTAGCACAGACATACATCGGCACGGCGATGATAAGCACGATGATATAGGAGAGCCAGTTGTACTTGATGAGAATATCACTCAAATTCTCGGGAACGGCCACTGTTATGAGCGCACCAAGAAGCAGTCCCACAAGAAGTGGAGAGGCTATGTCTTTTAAAAGTGTACCAAAAGCGTAAGAGAGAGCGCGTTTAGGCATACAACTTTTCTCTGTCTCACATGAAGTGCCACTACAGCAGCTTCCATCGCTGCAACTTTCTTCTTTTTCCTCTTTGTTTGGTGTTTGCACAGCAGAAAATGCCATCGCTGCGTTTGGCTGCGTTTGAGGTGCTACCATACTAAACGCAGCCTTTGGTGCTGCTGCCTTTTCTTCCTCTTTTTGCTCCTCTTTTGCGTAGATATTTGTTAAGATCCCTGCAATTATGGAGACTATCATGGAAGTGATGACGCGGTAGATAGTAAATGCCCAGCCAAACATTCCGTAAGTTGCTAAAATGGAGTCCACGCCTGTAATAGGGGTAGAAATGAGAAAAGAGAGGGTTGAACCATTGCTTGCTCCACTCTTTTTAATTCCAGCAGCAAGAGGAATGACACCACAAGAACAGACAGGAAGTGGAATACCAAAAATAGTTGATTTGATAACCGAGACGACAGAGTCGTGTCCGAGATGATTTTTTACAATGCTATCGGGTACCAACTCATGTAAAAAGGCTGCAAAGATGAGCCCAAAGAGAATGTAGGGTGCCATTGCGTTGCTTAGATCTAGTAGTGCTGAAAAAAAGAGTGTTATGTATTCCATTACAGTCCTTTAGTGTGTCTCTATCTTGACAGTTCCACATTTTGAGCTACTTTGTCTTTGTTGCTTATTTTCATATTTATTGCCGCCGCATTTCATATTTCTCATGCTATGTATTTGCATCTGTATATGCTTATTTTGCATTTCTGCTTTGTCCTCTACTGTTTGATTAGCATGAGGCTTTGCATAACTTGCTTTGTATATATCTTTTGCGTTCATTGCTAAGAGTGCACTTACACTTAGAAGTGCCGTTAAAAGTAACTTTTTCATAATTCACCCTTTTTTATCATTTGGTATGATATAATTCATATAACAGAATTGTTATATAATAAAACTTCAAAAGAGATTAGATGCAAAGATTAGTTCAAATAGCCAAAATATTATCAGATATAAACAGAGTGAAAATTATTGCTTTGATGCAGCGAGAAAAAGAGCTTTGCGTGTGTGAAATATGCGATACCCTCACACTCTCTCAGCCACTTGTTTCGCGTCACTTGAAACTAATGCGCGAAGCAGAACTCGTACAAACAAGACAGAGTGGAAAGTGGATGATATACAGTCTGACGCAAAATAAAATTCTCAACTGTTTACTAGAAGATTTGCAAGAGGAGTTTGCACAGCTGCCAAAGATTGTTGCCTGTGCAAGGTGTTAGTTAATATATCTCTTGAACACGCCCAACTTCCCCACTCATCAAGCGTACTTTTATACCGTGAGGATGTGTAGGTGATTTTGTGAGAATGTCACGGACTATGCCATCTGTCAGGTATCCTGTGTCTTGATCTTTTTTAAGAACTATTGCGACACTCATTCCATGCTTTAGATTGGCTCGTTTTTTTCCATCCATTTTTAGAGTCCCATATAAGGTTTTAATACTTCAGGAATTGTAATGCTTCCATCTTCGTTTTGGTAGTTTTCCATAATGGCGACTATGGTGCGACCTACGGCTAATGAACTTCCATTGAGTGTATTTACAAGTTCATTTTTCTTGCCGTTTTTGTAACGGATTTTTGCACGGCGTGCTTGGAAATCTCTTGTGTTACTTATGGAACTTATTTCACGGTATGTATTTTGACCTGGTAGCCACACCTCGATGTCTGTTGTATGTGCTGCACCAAATCCTAAATCACCCGTACATAAGTTTACCAAACGATGGGGGAGTTCAAGTGCTGTCAAAATCTCAGAGGCAGTCTTTACCATATCATCAAATATAGCTTCACTCTCTTGGGGTTTTGTTATACAGACAAGCTCTACCTTGTGGAACTGGTGCTGACGGATAATGCCACGAGTATCGCGTCCTGCTGCACCTGCTTCTTTTCTATAACAAGATGTGTAGCCTGTCATTTTAATTGGGAGATTATCTGCTGGAATTATCTCATCTTGAAATAGGTTTGTCAAAGGAACTTCTGCAGTAGGAATAAGAAAAAGTTCTTGTCCTTCTATTTTATAAAGATCGTCTTCAAATTTTGGAAGTTGCCCAGTGCCTTCGAGTGCTTTTCTGTTTACAATGTGTGGCACACTTACTTCTGTGTAGCCTTTTTTTGCATTGTAATTGAGCATAAAGTTGATGAGTGCGCGTTCAAGTTTTGCACCCATGTCATAAGCAACACTAAAGCGGCTTCCTGCAAGTTTGACACCACTCTCGAAATCTATCCAGCCGTTTTGTTCTGCAAGTTCCCAGTGCTCTTTTGGCGTAAATGAAAACTCTTTTGGCGTAAGCACACGACCGAGCTCAACATTAGACTCTTCATCTTCACCGTCTGGAACATCATCATCTGGAATGTTAGGAATTGCCATTGCAATTTTTTCAAGCTCCTCTTGGCGGAGTCTTTGCACTTCAAGTGCATCTGCAATGCGGATTTTATTTTCATCTACTTTTGCTTTAAGCTCTGAGATGTCCTTTCCCTCACGCTTGTAAACACCAAACTCTTTACTCATAGCATTTTGTGCGGCTTGGAGGGATTCAAAATTTACTTTTGCCTCTTTCAGCTCTTCAAATTTCACTTTTACTTTTTCAAGTAGTTTCTCATCAACGCCTTTACGCATCAGTTTTTTGCTAACAGTATCAAACTCTTTTTGGAGTAGTTTTAAATCAATCATAATTTTCCTAATCAGTATTACTTAAATAATTAATGTGATTATAGCAAATTTATATATCCGTTGTCTTGAAAGATTTTTTTCCCTGCGTTTGAGTGGATAAATCGGAGAAATTTTTGTGCATTTGGATTTTTTAGACCCTCTTTTGATACAACATAAGCTTGAATAATAGGGGTATAGAGTTTTGTATCGATTTGTATCCAGTCTCTTCCCTCTTTTTTTCTCCCTTTTGGAAGAATATATAGAGCAGATTTTGATAAAAATCCGGCATCTCCTCTCCAAATAACATTATCTATAGCGCTCGCAACATCTGAAGAGTAGCGTACTTTTTCAAGTGTTTGTATAGAGCATTTAGAGTTTTTTAGTGCTTGCATTGCTGCTACTCCATAAGGAGCAGTCTGTTTGTTCGCTATTGTAATGTTTTTTATTTTTTTTGATCTGAGTACTTTGATTCCCTCTTTTTGAAGAGGAAGATATTTTGGTACAAAAAGTATAAGTAAGCCTTGCACATAATCTTTTGGTTTTGTGGCACTTTTTTTCGCCTTATAAATTTGTGCTGGATAGCGTTTGTTTGCTGAAAAATATATGTCGTACTCTTTACCATGTAGAATGGCATCTGCTAAATAGCCTGAAGAGTTGTATTGTATATGTACTGAGGCATTTGGATATTTTTTATAAAACGCTTCTATTATTTGAGGAAAAACAAACTCTAAATTACCCGATGCTAAGATGAAAGCTGGTCTTACATAATCTTTAGTCATATCTTTATCTGCTGATAAAGTGCTTATTTGTAGAAGTAAGAAAAAAAATAGTATAAGTTTTTTGTGCATTTGTTTTTCTTTAAAGTCAAATTCTTAAATAATTTTAGCATAAGTATATTTAATATTGCTATAATGTTATAAAATGAGAGCGGGATAGAGAGATGAAATACAAAGCAAAATTTATAAACCGAGTGATTTATCTTATTATATTTATTTGGAGTAGCATAGTTTTTGGCGCTATTTTGGTAAATGTAAAAAATAACTATGGTTATGCAGACTCTCTTGTAAAAACTGAAGCCATCGTAAGTGTAAAAAAAGATTTGGCATATCGCTCTTGGGGAGCTTCGCATGGTGGTGTTTATGTTCCCATAACAAAAAGTACACCTCCAAATCCCTACCTTTCCCATATAAAAAATCGTGATGTTTATACAACTGCTGGACAGCATTTAACGCTTATGAACCCTGCATACATACTCTCCCAAATGATGCATGACTATACAAAACTTTATGGAATAAAAGGTCATATAACAAGTCGAGTACTTATGAACCCTAAAAATAAGCCTGATGCATGGGAAGAAAAAGTGCTTAAAGAGGCAGAAATTACAAGAAAATCATACTCAACTAAAGAAGATATGGGTGGTGAAGAGTATTTTCGTTATCTTAGACCATTAGTAACGAAAAAGTCCTGTCTAAAATGTCATGCTTTTCAAGGCTATAAAGAGGGTGACATTCGAGGTGGTGTCTCTGTCTCTATTCCTATGAAACCTTATTATGATGAAGCATTTAAACACTCTCTTGAAGAGACAGCTGCTTTACTTTTTATATATTTACTTGGTTTAGGTGTTATATTTTATGGTAAAAAAAGAGCAAAAGAGCTTTTAGAAGAGAAAATAAAAGATTATGAACAGCATATATTTTCTCTTGTAAATATCATAGAAAAAAGGGACAGCTACACCGCTGGACACTCTAAAAGAGTTGCAAAATACTCTGTTCTTATAGCCGAGCAGATGGGTTATAATAAAGATAAACTTGACGATTTGTATCGTGCTTGTATGCTTCATGATATTGGAAAAATTTCTACACCAGATTCTATTTTACTAAAGCCGGGGCACTTAACTCCTTTAGAGTATGAAATTATTAAAGAGCATGTTGTTGTGAGTTATGAACTCTTAAATGGTGTCGATATTTATAAAGATATAGCAGAGATTGTAAGGCATCACCATGAACACTATGATGGAAGCGGCTATCCGCAAGGTCTTAAGGGAGATGAGATTCCTATGCTGTCTCAGATTATGACTGTTGCAGACTCTTTTGACGCAATGACGACAAATAGAATTTATAAAACAAGAAAAGATGTCTCTGTAGCACTTAGTGAGATGCAGCGTTTAGCAGGAAAACAGTTTCACTCTGAGGTTGTAAGAGCGGCATTAGTTGCCCTAAAAGATATATCTGTCGAGATGGAAATATCACAGCAGCCAAAAAGCAAAATAGAAAAAGAGCGTTTTTCATACTTCTACAAAGATCAGGTGACTGATGTCTATAACAAAGATTACCTAGAATTTGTGTTGGCATATAACCATACGGATGAGTTTAATATGCATTGTCTCAGTGCAGTTTCTTTGCATAATTTTAATCAATACAATAAAAAATATGGTTGGAATGAGGGTGATAAACTCCTTAAAAAGTTTGCGCAGGTTTTAGTCAATATAAATAAAAGTGAACTTGTTTTTCGAGTTTTTGGAGATAGTTTTATAGTTTTAAACTCTGAGCATTTTGATTTAAGCAAACACCTAGATGTGTTAAATGCAATTTTAGAGGGGAGTGGTGTTTCAATTTCTATAAAGCATTCTGATATGAAAACTGAAGATATAAAAATGCTTAGTGACATCGAAGCCCTTATAAGGCGTAAAGGCTAAACGAGTATATCTTTGGCGATGTTAAATTGATTTGCTGTCATAAGATGGATTTTTGGGTGAAGTTCTTTGAGTTCTTCAAAGAGTTTTTTACTAAGTTCAAACCCTACTTTATACTCTTCATCGACACCTTGTAGATTTGCTTTACGGAGTTTGTCTATCCAACACGGTGGAACATTGATGCCTGGTACATGAGAAGCTAAAAACTGTGCAGTGCGGAGTTTTGTGATTGGGAAAACTCCTAAAATAAGTTCTGCACTTTTATTTTCAGAACAACATGCTTCATTTGCTTCTTCTTTAAGTTCTAAAAGTTGTTTTGCATTTTCTACATCATAAACAGGTTGGGTTATAATACCAACTGCACCATGTTTTATCTTCTTTTGTATCTTTTTTTGGAGTGTTTTTGGATTTTTCGCATAGGAGTTCACTACAGCAAAAGGGTAGATATGCTTAGGTGCCTCGGCAAAAGGTTTTGCCGCATAGTCCATTCCTGAGTTAAACGCAGCAATGATGTCTAAAAGCAGCGATGAATCGGCTTCAAAGACACCCTTTGCGTTTGGCTGGTCACTTATGGTTGCTGGGTCGCCAGTGAGTGCTAAAATAGTGCGAATATCAAACTCATTTGCACCAAGCAGGTCAGATTGGAGTGCTATTTTATTTCTATCTCGCATACTCATAGTTGCAATGACTGGCTTATGAAATCTCTCTTGGAGTAATTTAGCCCCAAAGAGCGCATTAAACTTAAGTTTTGCTAGAGGATTATCTGTTGTAGAGAATCCATCTACCATTTCATTAAGTCCAAGTGCTGCTATTTTATCAATAGTAGGCGTGAAAGTTGCAGAGTGCCCAGGGGTAGTCTCAAGTGTAATATATGTATCGTTTTTTAACTTGTTTATCAGTGTCTCAAACAAAAAAATTCCTATTTCGCTATAATTTCGACATTATATACAAAAGAGAGAAAATTTATGCTAAAACTTGCGGTATTTGACTTTGATTCGACATTAATGGATGGTGAAACTATTGACTTCTTTGCGGATGAATTAGGAATAGGTGAAGAGGTTGCGCGTATTACTGAAGAGGCTATGAGTGGGAGACTTGATTTTTTTGAGTCTTTACAAAAAAGAGTAGGGCTTTTAAAAGGGCTTGATTATTCAGTAGTTGAAAAAATTTCTCACTCTTTACCATATATGGCTGGAGCAAAAGAGACTATTGCCGCGCTTAAAAGTCAGGGTATGACTGTTGTATGTTTTAGCGGAGGTTTTCGTACTGCTACTTCTTATGCAAAAGATATATTGGGCTATGATGCAGACTTTTCAAATGTCTTGCATGAAAAAGATGGAAAGCTTACGGGGCTTGTCGGTGGAGATATGATGTTTAATTTCTCAAAAGGCGATATGCTAGTACGCTTGCAGAATGTTTTAGGTGTAAGTAAAGAAGAGACACTTGTTTGTGGCGATGGTGCAAATGACCTTTCTATGTTTGCGCATGCTGGAACTCGTGTTGCGTTTTGTGCAAGAGAGATTTTAGAGCGTGAAGCTAACATCATCATTAAAGAGAAAAATCTCTCTTTGATATTAGAAAAAATATAAGGATAAATATGTTAAAAAATACAGTGTGGAGACAGTACCACGATGAGAATAACTTTAGAGAAAAACTTGCAGAATTTTGTAAGATGGATAGTTTGGATCTAATGGAAGACGATAAAGATTTATATAGTGTTTTAAAAGCAAAGCTTACAAAAAAAGAGCTCAAACTTTTTGCTATGGATACGGCAGGTCTTGATTCTGAGGTGATTAAAAGTGAATTTGATTATGATGATGAAGCAGTAGAAAAAGCGAAATTTAAACTTTATAAAAAACTTATACAAGATAAAACTAGACTCTCATTTCGTCAAACAAAAGAGTTATTTGAGTAAGATTTTAAAACTTACTCTTCTTGATTTTGTTTTATCTTCTACTGCGTTTAGCATAATCTTATCTTTGTAGCTTGTCCCGCTTCCTTTTAAAATGCTTGTGAGATAGTGCTGC